>JANYAJ010000302.1 GCA_025361385.1 Nitrospira sp. | reverse complement strand
AAAGCCGAGGGTGATGGCGAGGTGCAAGAGATGATCGACATGGCTGACTTTGCGGTCGGCCAATCGCGGATGCTCTATGGCCAGACCATGCATTCTGAACGGCCCAGTCATCGCATGTATGAGCAGTGGCATCCGCTCGGGCCGATCGGGGTCATTACCGCCTTCAATTTTCCCATGGCTGTCTGGGCGTGGAATGCCTTCATTGCGGCCATCGCCGGGGATACCGTGGTCTGGAAGCCCTCGCCGAAAGCGCCGCTCTGTGCGATTGCCGTTCAGCGGATCTGCAATCAGATCATGGTGCAGCAGGGGTGTGCGGGAATATTTTCGCTGGTCATTACTGATCGTACCGATCTGGCTGAAACGATGGTGCGGGATGAGAGGCTCCCCTTAATTTCCTTCACAGGGTCGGTTCCGGTCGGTCGGCAGGTCGCACAAGCGGTGGGAGCTCGTCTTGGACGGACGTTGTTGGAATTGAGCGGTAACAACGCCATCATCGTTGACGAAACCGCCGATCTGGATCTGGCGATACGGGCTATCCTGTTCGGCGCAGTCGGCACAGCAGGGCAGCGCTGTACCACCACGCGACGACTGTTTGTGCAGGACACACAATACGGTGACGTGGTGTCCCGGTTACGCTCGGCCTATAAGCAGGTGCAGATTGGCGACCCGCTCAAGTCTGGCGTGCTGATGGGGCCCCTGATCGATCAGGCCGCCGTGCACACCTATCGAGAGGCCATTGAGGAGATCAAGAAAGAGGGGGGAGAGATTCTCTACGGAGGGCATGTGCTTCCCGGGCCAGGAAATTTTGTCGAGCCGACGATCGTGTTGGCGCAAAACCGTTGGCCGATCGTGCAGCGGGAAACCTTTGCCCCGATTCTCTACCTCATGACGTATCAGACGCTCGATGAAGCGATTGCGATGCAGAACGATGTGCCGCAAGGCCTCTCGTCGGCCCTGTTCACCAACCACCTCAGACAGAGTGAGCAGTTTCTGTCTGCCGCTGGCAGCGATTGCGGAATTGCCAATATCAATCTGGGAACGTCCGGTGCTGAAATCGGCGGCGCGTTCGGCGGAGAGAAAACCACCGGCGGAGGCCGGGAGGCCGGTTCTGATACCTGGAAGGCCTATATGCGTCGGCAGACAAACACGATCAACTGGGGCGGCGAGTTGCCGTTGGCCCAGGGCATCAGATTCGGAGAATGACGGGATATCAGGGAAAGGAGTCGCCAGCATGGATCACGCGGCGGAGTTGGATGGGCTCATCGAGAGGAAGATCGCGACGTACGTCTCAGGTAATCGGGCCGCCCACGTACTACGGGCCTTGCTGGATGAAGCGGGTGTCGGTTTCTATCCGGTCGCGGACCATTTGACGCTGCGGACGCTGGATATCGACCGGCGTGCGGAGGCGTTCACGAGGCTGGGTTATGGGTACAGCGAAACGATCGAGTATGAAGACTGGTACGCGAAGGTCTATCGGAAGGTTGGATACCCGGCGCTCTTCGTGGATCAAGCCTATTCCGACGAGCGGGGCCGCACCAGCATCATCCCCGGTTGGGTCAACAGATTCGGAGACCAGGTCTTTCATCATGTGGCGGTGCGGGTGGAAGATATCGAGCGGGCGATGGAGCGGCTGAAGACCAAAGGGGTGGTCTTTACCTGTCAGATCGTCGGAGCCCGCGGTGGACAGCTCCGGCAAATCTTCACGGCGCCTGAACTGGTGGACGGTCAACCGTTCTCCGTATTGGAACTTGCCGAGCGCCACAGAGGATACCAGGGGTTCTCGCCTCCTCAAGCGGACAGCTTGATGAAGTCGACCCTGGTTCGGTAGATCTCTGCTCAAACGATTCGCCCTGTGGTATGTTCCGGCTCGATCCAGTCGATGGGATGGGATTGTAATTGATCTAAGCCGTGGAGGAATGGGTATGACGAAAAAGCGAGCGTGGGTGGTCAGCCTGGTTGGGTTGGTGGTTTCTGCAGCAGGGGTATACTTGTTCAACGACCTACAGTCGGCAGAGGCCTCACCATTCGGCTACGCGCCGCACGGAACGGTGACGGTCGATGGGGTGACGGTGCCTGATATCGGCCCACTCCCGTCGTCGATTCCGACACCCTCCACAAATCTAAACTACAAGGCGAAAATCGACCTCGGGAAGCAGCTGTATTTTGATGGCCGTCTATCGAAGAGCGGCGCAATCTCCTGTGCTTTTTGTCATAACCCGATGACCGGATTTGCCGACCCGCGCCAAACCTCTATCGGGATCAATGGCGGTGTGGGTGGGCGTCAGTCTCCCACGGTCTATAATACGGCATTCAATCATCTGCAATTCTGGGATGGCCGAGCCCGCTCGCTGGAAGAACAGGCCATCGGGCCGATCCAGAATCCGATCGAGATGGGCGAGACGCACGA
>JANYAJ010000297.1 GCA_025361385.1 Nitrospira sp. | reverse complement strand
TTCGACTTTTGCGTTTGGCGACATCAGAGGTAAGACGCATGCGTGTGACCGAACGCCATCAGATTCTCCCCAAGCATCTTTTCGCCGCCATTCGGCGCGAGAAACCGCAGATTCAAGTTTCTCAGGTGGTGATCGACTCGGCGGCGATGGACGTCGCCGGCTTGTATGCGCGAATGGCCACCCGGCCCGACGGTCTCACTTCTCAAGAAGCTGCCGTGCGTCTTGCCGAACGCGGACCCAACGTGCTGGCCAAGGACCAGCGAGCGGGAATTGGCAAACTCCTGAAGCACGCGGCGATCAATCCCCTGGTGATTCTTCTTGCGGTGCTGGCGACAGTTTCGTTTGCCACCGGCGACGCCCGAGCCGGGATCGTCATGTCGCTGATGATCGCCATGGGTGTGGGTCTGAAACTCATCCAGGAAGCCAAGGCCGATAGCGCCGCTGCCAAGCTCAAGGCCATGATCTCGGTTTCGGCGACCGCGATTCGCGACGGCACGCCGCGAGAGGTCGCCGTCTCGCTACTCGTGCCGGGCGACGTGGTGAAGCTCGCCGCGGGGGACATGATCCCCGGCGACGTGCGACTCGTCGAGGCGAAGGATCTGTTCGTAACCCAGGGCTCCCTGACCGGCGAAAGCTTTCCGGTTGAAAAGTTCGAGTTCGAAAAAAGCCCGGGCACGACAACGCCCATCGAATTGACCAGCATCGCTTTCCTGGGAACCAGCGTCGAAAGCGGCTCGGCAACGGCGGTCGTCGTTGCCACAGGCGGAGAAACCTTCCTAGGCGGTATGGCCGAGTCGCTCTCGGAGCAGCCCACGCACACGGCCTTCGATCGAGGCATCGCACGCTTCACCTGGCTGATGCTGCGCTTCATTCTGGTCATGGTCCCTCTGGTGTTCGTCATCAACGGCCTGACCAAGGGCGTGTGGTCCGAGGCGTTTTTCTTCGCAATCGCCGTGGCCGTGGGTCTGACGCCCGAGATGCTGCCGATGATCGTGACGGTCTGCCTCTCCAAGGGTGCGCTGGCGATGAGCCGCAAGAAGGTCATCGTCAAACGGCTCAACGCCATCCAGAATCTGGGTGCGATGGACGTGCTGTGTACCGACAAAACCGGCACGCTGACGATGGACCACGTGATCCTGGAAAAGCACTGCGATGTGGTGCTGAAGGAAGACGATGGCGTTCTCGCACTGGCGTATCTGAACAGCCACTTCCAGACGGGCCTGAAGAATGTCTTGGACCGCGCGATTCTCGCGCAGACCGAGACCCACACCAACGCATCCATCCCCGATTACAGCAAGGTGGACGAAATCCCCTTCGACTTCCAACGCCGCATCATGTCGGTTGTGGTCCGCACGCCCGAGGGCCAGGACCGCATCATCAGCAAGGGGGCTCCCGAGGAGATCTTCACCCGCTGCCAGCAATTCGAACTCGACGGGGAACTCTTCGCAATGGACCACCTGCTCATCGTGGAGTTGAAAGAGGAATACGAGCGACTCAGCGCCGACGGGTTCCGCGTCCTGGCCATCGCCAGCAAGGAGGCGGCTCCGCGCGGAGGTGTCGCGCCGTACACCAAGGCCGACGAGTGCGACCTGATCCTCAACGGTTACGTCGCCTTCCTCGATCCGCCCAAGGACACGGCGAGGGCTGCCATCAAAGCTTTGGAAGGCCACGGCATCGCCATCAAGGTCATCACCGGCGACAACGATCTGGTCGCCCGAAAGGTATGCAAGGAAGTCGGGCTCTCCACCGAGTTCACGATGCTCGGGAGCGAGGTCGAGAAGCTCACCGACGAACGCCTTGCGGATGCGGCGGAGAGGACCACGTTGTTCGCCCGCGTCTCTCCCGCGCACAAGCAGCGCATCATCGCGGCCCTGCAATCCCGTCAGCACACGGTCGGATTCATGGGCGACGGCATCAACGACGCCCCGGCCCTCCGCACCGCGGACGTGGGAATCAGCGTCGATACCGCCGTGGACATTGCGAAAGAATCGGCGGACATGATTCTGTTGGAAAAGTCGCTGATGGTTTTGGAAGAAGGAGTGATCGAAGGACGCAAGGTGTTCGCCAACATCCTCAAGTACGTTCGCATGGGGGCGAGCAGCAACTTCGGCAACATGTTCAGCGTGCTCGGGGCCAGCGTCTTCGTTCCGTACCTGCCGATGGCTCCCATTCAAATCCTGGCCAACAACCTGCTGTACGACGTCAGTCAGACGGCGATTCCCACCGACGACGTGGACCCCGAGCAGGTCGAGAAGCCCCGCCCGTGGGACATTAAGCAGATCACGCGCTTCATCGTGTTCATCGGCCCGTGCTCGTCGATATTCGACTACACCACCTTTTTCATGATGCTGTACTTCTTCAAATGTTGGGACGTCTCGACACCCGA
>JANYAJ010000295.1 GCA_025361385.1 Nitrospira sp. | reverse complement strand
GCGACCGTAATTAACGGAGTCGCCACGGATCAACTTTCCTTGTAAAACATCCGCCCAGGCCCGCCCGCAGCGGTATAGGTATGCGATCCGAAGAAACGCCAGGACAGTTCGAATGCAATACGCCGCGCGGCACGAGGTCCTCGCTGCTTGCCCCAGAACAACGACGCACACGCGACGGTCAACGCTCTGAGAAGTTTCAAGGCTGGACCGAACCTGTGCCGACGGGCTACTGCTTCAAACTCGGACCAGTCGATGGGCTTGCGAGGCCGCTGCGCGACCCGCCTCGCCAATTCCCCCAGCAGATCATCGAAGCGCCGATCGTACGTGTGCTCCTTGCTCACGCGCTCAAATCCTCTACGCACAATGGCATCCCGCTGCTCAGGCTGAGCCAGCAAAGATTTCACCGCGCCGACCAGTTCGTCGCCACCTTCGAAGGTGAGTATTTCTTCCCCGATCCGGAAGTACCTGTTCAGGTCCGGAGCCTGTTCGGTCAAGAGACACCCTCCATAACCGGGAACTTCAAACACTCGGGCTTTGATCTGACGACCGTCTGCACCTCCCTGCGCGTCCTGAGATCCTTCGCTGAAATTCAAACTGATCTGAGATGCTCGGACAATCTCCGAAATCCGTTTTGTGTCGACCGGTCCTGCCGGCCAACCGTGACCAAAACAGGCCACGTCAATTCCTTCGCGACGCAACACCTCGATCATCGCTGGACGATTCCCGTAGGCAGCTCCAACGAAACTCACAAGATACCGGCAAGCAGCAGCCGGGAGCGGCGGAATGAACGAATCAATATTCGCTGCCCATTGAGAAAGGTAAACGCTGCCGATGCCGTCCCGCTGATACCATGCCACCGCGTTCGGATATGTCGTCACAGAAAGATCAAATTCCGAACCGATCAATCGTGAAAACCTCAGATACTTCCACGAGTCATCGGTCGACCAATTGACCAAGAGCGGGCCGCTCTTCCGGATCAGGCGCATCGTCTCGATCCAGACCTCGTACTGCATCAAGACACAGAGGACAACGTCCGGAGAGGTCTCCTCTACCAGCTTCAAGAGGGCACGGTTCAGCCCGGCAAAATCGGCGTAGGGCTCACGGGAAAACGACTCGAAGAAACTGACGCGATGCCCCAGCCTCTGCAAAGCGGGAAGGAAATTCACATATTCATAGCCTTCACCCCGGGCGGGATCGCCGTAGGCATGCTCGCCAAACACGCAAAGAATGTTCATGGCGCTTAGGTCGATGCGGCGCGCCGGGCGGTCACGTGGTACCCCACCGTAAACCGCCGCTCGCGGTCGAACCGGTCCAGGAATTTACAAAGAATCGGGACCACGAGGCCTAGCAGAGGAAGAAGAACCATCCATACCGGAAGCCAGAGAAGCCGCATCGCGAACGGAAGATCCATTTTGAAGGGGTTCGTGGTCAGAACGAACCTCAGCGCCTCCTGCCCGAAGAACCGCAACGATCCCTCATTGGGCTCAATACTAATCTCCTTGAATCCAGCTTCCCCCAGAAACCGCTCATACCACCAGGGCGTATATCCGCCATAATAATGGTAGGGCTCCTGGTGAATACCCGACCCGAGGGGTGCGGTCAGGATAAGCTTTCCGCCGGGCTTAAGAATTCTCGCCAGCTCCCTCACAACGGTAATCGGTTCGGGATGGTGCTCCAAGACTTCCGTGCAGAGAACCGCTCCAAAACTCCCATCGGGAACCGGGATCGCTGCGAGATCGGACACATAGTCGAGCTGGCCGTATGCACCGTGCCGCAACTGATCCCCACGTAACGGCGCCAGGTCCTGTGTACGGTACTCACAATGTGAAAAGAGGTCGCGATAGGGACA
Source organism: Nitrospira sp. (assembly GCA_025361385.1). Classification (GTDB taxonomy): domain Bacteria; phylum Nitrospirota; class Nitrospiria; order Nitrospirales; family Nitrospiraceae; genus Palsa-1315. Next base: position 2,147 of record JANYAJ010000295.1, on the reverse strand, counting down.
GGATCCCGCGCCGACATCGAGCACTTTCGTTCCGGACGGCAGCTGCACTGCCTGCTGCCCAATCCATCGATCCCGCCGCACGAGGTTGAATGAGAACAGCTCGCTCTGAGCCAGATAACCGCGTAACCCGTTACCCATGTGCCTTTACGAACTCGAACATCCCGCATCCGTATTCAAGATCAGACGCGGCCTCGAAAGACGCATCTTCGCGGAATCGTCCCCCATCATCGACGAGGGCAAAGGAGTGCAGGCGAAGAGCTGGTAGGAACGATTGAATCGTGCGAGGCGCATGGACTCGATGCGCGTTGAAACAGACCCGCTCGCGCCCGACTGGCACCGAGAGAAAGAGCCGCCCGCCTGGCCTCAGCACCCGCTGAAGTTCGACGGCAGCCCGCCTGGTGCCATCAGGATCCAGGGGGTCGCCATATCGGCCTAGCCCCACATGTTCGATGACATGAAGGCTGGATAGGGACAGGACCGAAACATCCTGAAACGGCAAGATCGCGGCATTGCCTGCCACGGACTGTAACCCCGACAGTTTCACCGCCAGCGGCCGATAATCCAAAAATACCATCGGAACTCCGGCAGACAGTACGCTGACCATGGCGACGCTGGATCCCACATCCACGTGGAGGGATGGGTTCGTAAGCGAGAGCCGCCGCGCCAACCACGCCCCTTGATAGAAGTAGTGGGGATCGAACGGTGTGCGTGTGACCTGATCCGAGAGGCAAGGATACGCATCATGCCAGGCCACGGATTCGCCCGCCGCCCGCGAACGATAGCGTTTCAATTCAAGGAAGAACTTCGGGAGGAGTACCACCGAGGCAAGTTGACGAGGATCGGCGAAAGGCAATACCCATCTCCGTACGAAACCTTTGAATGCGGGAGTCATCCCGAACCGGCTTCCATGGGCCAGTATTGGCAGCAGCGCAATTTCTCCACCGGCTGCCCGACGAGATCGGGCCGTCTCCAAAGCCGTTGGGACACATGGACACGCCAGCGAATGGCCGCTCCGTGCCACAGACGGCGCAGTGACTTCTCCAGTTGAGACCCGGACAATCGATCAAGCACGGCACGGCGGAGGTTGGCGCGTTCGCTCTGATACGCATCGGAACCCGAGATTGACTTCTGCCCCGCATGGCGGCGAAATGCGCTGAAAGTCAGTGGAACATATTGACATCTCCCATGAAGCGCCATCCGAAAAAATAGATCGAAGTCCGCCGCATACCTGAGACTTGGGTTGATCCCGCCAACGCGCTCATAAAAATCCCGCCGCCAGAAACATGCATCTTGAAGCGGCGTCCATCCTCCGTATAGCATCGCGCTGTGGAGATCCTTCATATATCCACGGCTGAAAAAGATCACCCGCCCCTCTTCGTCGACATACAGATCATCCCCAAAAATCATCTCGGCGTCACTATCGGTTAAGGCCCGGCGAGCGGCGTCCAACGCACCAGGAAGCAGAAGATCACCTGCATTGATCCAACACAGAATGTCGCCCGTCGCTCGCGCGAACCCCTTCGCCAACGCATCTGCATAGCCCTTATCCGGCTCGCTGACCCAACCCGTGAGTTGTTTTTCAAAAGACTTAATAATGTCGACGCTGCCGTCACAAGACCCACCGTCGATAATGAAGTACTCGTCGCCGGGGGACAGATTGGCAAGAACTGAGTCAATCGTCGCGACTAGATATCGACCTAGGTTGAGGTTCGGTGTTACCACGGACAGACGCATTTCATTTTCTCTTCCGGAGTTTTGATTACTCTCCGATCTGTCTCAGTAGGGGAAGTACTTGCGTAGAACACGGTCGAGGTAGCCTTCCCCCTGCCCTAAGCCAAGTTCTTGTGTGAGCTTCTCTACTTCCGGGCAATGCACGTCATACGACGCCCCTTTGTCAACAAGCTTTACATTAGCTCGCCGTCCGACGATATCTTCCAGGATGCGAACAAAATCCATCACTGGATAGGCTTGCAATGCAATGCTGATAACCTGACCATCACACGACACACCGGCAAGAAGACGTTCGGTGATGTGAACCACGTCCTCGACATCGATGGGATAGCGTGTCGCACGTTTCCACACCTCAATGCTCTCCCCACTTTTGATGCGGCCGTAAAGGGCATGTGGAAGTGTCGAAGCATGATCGG
>JANYAJ010000523.1 GCA_025361385.1 Nitrospira sp. | reverse complement strand
GCGCTGCCTCCGGGTGAAGTGGGACCTCCCTACCCATTCAGCCTGTCTGACCTGACGGCCCTCTTTAAAGAGGGCTACGACATCGTCGAGGATTATGTGCCGGATGTGGCTTTTCCAGGTCGCGAGGGCCGGGAGCTGGTGCGCGTGCTACGACGCGCGGCAGGAAACTGAGGCCTCTCGTCTGACAGCACCCTGTCCTTCCCTCCATTTACCGACATGCGGCGAGTACGGCGGCAGACAGGGCAACCGCCGTACTCTTCGCCCTTTCTCTATTCAGGTAGATCCCCGCCGGTTCACTCGATGGCCAGGCTCGCCCGCAAGCCGCCCGGCTGAACATGATTCGGCAGCAGCATGATGCAATTGGGGTTGAACCCCTGCGCCTTCAGGGTCTCGATGCTTCCCAAGACTTTGTCCGCCTTTAGGTCGATCACCGTAATGGACCCATCGTTCATGCCGTCCAGATTGAGGAAGCTGTTCTGGACGAACAGGTAGCGTTCGTCCGGCGACAGGACGCTATGGTGCGCGCCGGCCGCGGCTGCGATCGTTTTGAGAAACTTGGGTTGTCGGGGATGCTGTTGTCGTACAGATTGACGAACCCCGGTTTGGCCGTGGTGACGAACAGGCGGTTCCCCTTGGCGTTATAGAGCATTTCGAGCGGCATGCCCTGCTGCCGGGAGCCAAAGTCATCGACCTGATGAAACGAAAAGGCCTTGCTTGCCGGATCCCACACTCCGGCCCATAACGTCCCTTCGAGCATATTGGTGATATGCACCACCGGAGGATTCGCATTGGGGCTGAACATGATTTCAACGGGAGCGGATTTTGCCGGAGAAGGTTGTAGCGAGACCTTGTGCGTCGTGAGCACCCTTCCGCTGCTGGCCTCTAGCACCGTGATCGACTCTCCCGCATCGGACATATCCGGCGAGACGGTCCTGGTTACGAGGACACGATCGATGCCGTTGTGAATCGCAATGCCGTGCGGATACCGGATCGTCGCGACGGACGGCTCCTCGGCGCTAACCGTCTTGGTCGGCTTATCGAGGAGCGCGTCCCCCATGATGACGTTGTTCGAGCCCATGCAGGTGAGGTACCAGGTTCGGTTATCCTCCGACACGGCGAGATCCTCCCCCATCTGACAGTCCGGCACGTCGATCGCTCGAAGCCGGTAGGGAAAGGTCCTGAGATCCACGACGTGCAGAACGCTTTTCCCCAACGCCGTAATATAGGCTTTGCTCCGATCGCGATTGAAGAAGATGTGATGCGCCACGAGATCGGGCGGCAGCGGAATCTCCATCAGAATCTTCCCGTAGTTCCCGGACTCGGGATCGATGTCCATGATCGCGATCCCTTCCCGTCTCACTGGCTGGTCCGGCTTGCTCTCATAGTTGAGCAGGGCCAGGATTTCCGCCGATGCGAGAGTGGAGCAGGCAAGCAACAATCCCAGTGTCAACGCGAATAGTCTATAGGGTTTCATGGTGGCCTCCTTTCGATTGTGAAAAACGGATTCACTGTGGCGATCACGAACGTATAGAGTCTGCGGCATCGGTGTCCGCATTGAGGACCTCGGCCCGCCGACGCCATCACTCACTTCATCGCATGTGTGCCGTGGGTGATCGCCCCGCCGGCACGCAAGGCAGCTGCCACGAGCACCGATTCAGCAATCTCTGGGTCCGACGCGCCCTGCTCTCTTGCCTTGTTCGCATGCAGTTCGATGCAGTAGGAACACTGCGTCGTGAATGCGACGGCCAGGGCCATCAGCTCCTTGTATTTCACCGGGATCGCGCCGGCCGCGAGCGCCGCCTTGTCAAACGCCACGAACGCGTTCATCGCCTCAGGCGCATGGACCGCCAAACTCTTCATCTTGCTCAGATTCGTCATATCGTACAGGCCCGTTTCCTGATGCATCTCGGTTGTGGTCGCGTTTGTCATCATAATCCTCCTTTGTGTGATCCGTTCAGCTGTCACGCACGCACGCCGATGACTTCCAGATATTCTGCCTGGACTGTCGTGCAATCCCTTCCTGCCCGGTTATGAGAAGACCAGAGCGCTTCGAGTTCCTGGCGGAGCTTCCCTTGCCCAGCTCCGTCAAGAGATGCGAACGCCTGATTGGTCGGTCCGTAGTAGAGACGAAAGAGTTCGACGACTTCCGAGGGAGGAAAGGGATAACTGAACGTATAGTGGCGCCTGACAAGATGGAGATCCGAGAGGCCCTTGCCGAGCCGTTCACGAACCGTGGCTTCATCGCCCCACAAAACCGGCGAGGGCATGCCGGAGGGTGCAATGAATTTCGAGACGGCCTTGAACATCTGTCCGACAAACCCCTGCGGCGTCCAATTCGCCATGGCAACGGTCCCCCCGGGCACACAGACTCGCAGTAATTCCTTCGCGACCAGATCCGGACGCGGGGCAAACATCGCTCCGATCAAACTCGCCACGACGTCGAAGCTTGCCTCCTCGAAAGGCAGCGCCTCAGCATCGGCCTCCTCGAAGCGGGCTGGCAGCCCCTCCGCTTGCGCACGCGCCCGTGCCCGCTCCACCCAATTGCTCGCGATGTCCACACCGGTCACCTCCAGACCATCCTTTGCGGCGATCAACGCGAGCTGCCCGGAGCCGCAACCCACATCCAGCAACCGGCTTCCTGGCGCAACCTGCAAGCGCTCGTAGAACTCGCGCGCACCGCTTTCCATGTACCGCGAGAATCGGTCGTAGTCGCCGGCCATCCAGATGGTCTTCAGTCGAGTCTTCACATGCTCCATGTCGGGTGATACCGCGCTGATAGCCATGAAACTCCTCCTTTGTGAGTGCTCTGATTTCTGATCGGTCCAGCACGCCGCTGAACCACATGGCGCACTGTAGTACGGTGCGGCGGAAATACTCTTATCCGGGAGTCTGGTTCTCTTAGCCGGAGCGTGCTAGGCTGCGCGTCTCTTGATCAGGCGTCCGGCTTCTTTTGCCGGTACGCTGTCGCTGGAGTGGGTGACCCGCATGGATGTCTTGTCGGAAGTGCTCAAGGCCGTCAAACTCGACGGTGCCGTCTTCTACAATGGCGAGTTCTCCGCACCCTGGTGTGCGCACGAACCTGACTCACCGACGATGGCGTCGTACCTTTCTGTCGGCGCTAAACATGTGATTATTTTTCACCTCATCACCGAGGGTCGTGCCTACGCCAGGATGGAGGGAATCAACCGGCCAGTTTCGCTCACGGCCGGGGACATCGTGGTCTTTCCCCGCGGCGATGCGCATATCATGGGCAACGGGTCGCCCGTCGCGCCGATGGATAGTGCCGGTGAATTACAACGGGTGCTGTCGGAGGGAGTAACGGTCTCGCGCTGTGGGGGCGGCGGCGCACTCACGAAAATCATCTGCGGCTATATGACCTGCGACCTGCACCTCAGCCACATCTTCCTGAGCGGACTGCCGTCCATTCTGAAGGTCAACATCCGTAACGACGAGTCCGGCCAATGGCTAGAACAATCTATCCGTCATTCGATCGATCGAGCGGATGCCAACAAACCCGGGGTTGAGGCTGTCCGTGCCAAGTTATCGGAAGTGTTGTTTATTGAAACGCTGCGGCGCTACATCGACCGGCTCCCGCCGAAGCAGACCGGGTGGCTGGCCGGTGTCCGCGACCCTGACGTCGGGAAGGCCCTGGCGCTGCTGCATCGCCGGCCCGCCCATCCCTGGACGATCGCCGCTCTCGCG
>JANYAJ010000507.1 GCA_025361385.1 Nitrospira sp. | reverse complement strand
GCGATAGAGATCATGAGCGTAAATTCCACGTCCGCAATGGACGCGCGAATGGTGGTAGTGCGGTCCATCATGACACTGATCTTCATGCCCGGAGGGATCGACCCTTCCAGGTTCTTGCGGAGTGCAAGCACCCGGTCCACGGTTTCAATCATGTTGCTGGCGGGCTGCTTAAAGAGAATGATCAGAACGGCGGGCTTCCCATCGGCGTAGCCCGCGTTGCGCCTGTCTTCGACGCTGTTTTCCACCCGCGCAACATCGCCGAGGCGAACGCCTGCATTGTTGCGATAAGCGATGATCATGGGCCGGTACTCATCCGCGGTTTTCAGTTGATCGCTGGTCGTGATTTTGGAGCTTTCGTTCTCGTTGGAGAGCTGGCCTTTGGGACGGTTGGCGTTTGCGTTGTTCAAGACCGCGCGTACTTGATCGGTGCCGATGCCGTACGCGTTCAGCGACATGGGGTTCAGTTCGACTCGAACGGCGGGCTTGGCACCGCCTCCGACAAAGACCTGCCCTACACCTTCGACCTGGGCAAGTTTTTGGGCGAGCACCGAATCTGCTGCATCGTACATGCGACTGACTTCGTAGTTGTCGCTGGTCAGAGCCAGGATCAGGATGGGTGCATCGGCCGGATTGACTTTGCGATAGCTGGGGTTGAAGGGGAGATTGGCTGGCAGTTGCCCTCGCGCGGCGTTAATCGCGGCCTGTACATCGCGGGCGGCGGCGTCGATGTTGCGGCTAAGATCGAACTGCAGCGTGATGCTTGTCGATCCGTAGCCGCTCGATGAGGTCATCTCCGTAACGCCTGCGATGCGTCCAAATTGTCGCTCGAGAGGCGTTGCCACCGTGGACGCCATCGTCTCAGGATTGCCTCCGGGAAGACCGGCCTGGATTTGAATCGTGGGGAACTCCACCTGCGGCAGCGGTGCGACGGGAAGCAGACGAAAGGCCAGTCCTCCGGCGAGGACAAGACCGAGCGAGAGAAGGCTGGTCGCAACTGGTTTGCGGATGAACGTACTGGCGATGCTCACGCCTCATCACCCAGAGGGCCAGCCGCCATCTCGTCCGGCGCGTTAGCAACCCGCAGATGCGCAAAGCGGCGCGCAAAGCGGTCGAAGAACAGGTAGACCACGGGGGTCGTATAGAGCGTAAGCATCTGGCTGACGATCAACCCGCCTACGATCGTGATGCCAAGAGGCCGACGCAGTTCTGACCCAACGCCGCTTCCTAGCGCCAGGGGAACGCCGCCGAGCAGCGCTGCCATCGTCGTCATCATAATGGGACGGAAGCGTAAAAGACAGGCCTGATAAATCGATTCTTCAGGTGGTTTACCTTCTACGCGCTCCGCTTCCAGGGCGAAATCGATCATCATGATCGCGTTCTTCTTAACGATGCCGATGAGCAGGATGATGCCGATGAGGGCGATGACGCTGAGGTCGGTTCGGGTGAGCATCAAAGCCAGGATCGCGCCTACGCCAGCCGAGGGCAGGGTGGAGAGAATCGTGAGCGGATGAATGTAACTTTCGTACAGAACACCGAGCACGATGTAGACGGTTACAAGCGCCGCAAGAATCAGTAGCGGTTCGTTAGAAAGTGAATTCTGGAAAGCCTGTGCGGTGCCCTGGAAAGAAGCCTGGATGCTGGACGGAAAACGGATCTCCTGCTCGACGTCGCGAATAACTTTTACGGCATCGCCGAGCGCCACACCCGGTGCGAGGTTAAACGACAGCGTGACGACCGGAAATTGCCCCTGGTGATTGATCGCGAGAGGAGCGCTTCGGGACTGCACGCTGGTGAAGGCGCTGAGCGGAACCTGGGTGCCGGAGGCTGACCGAACATAGATGTCCTTCAGGGAATCGGGCGACTTTTGATAGCGCGGATCGACTTCGAGAATCACGTGGTACTGGGTTATCTGCGTGAAGATGGTGGAGACCTGACGCTGGCCGAAAGCGTCGTAGAGGGTGTCGTCAATCACCTGAGGTGTAATGCCGAGGCGGGACGCGGAATCCCGGTCGATGGCGATGTGGGTTTCGAGGCCGCCGAGCTGCTGGTCGCTGGCCACGTCGCGCAACTCCGAGCGGCTCTTTAGCTTTTCA
>JANYAJ010000291.1 GCA_025361385.1 Nitrospira sp. | reverse complement strand
GATCGATGGGATCGGTCGGCGCAGTCTCGACTGGTTCACGATACAGGGGAATTTCTGTGGCCATCGCAATTGGCCACAGTCTACAGAGCTGCAGGAAGGAAAGTAAACGGAACTGGACATCTGAATAGTTAGCGCTACACTTTGATCCAGACAGACACTCGGTCTATGCCGCAATCGGGGTCCACATGCAGATTCGCACATCCAGTTGCCCCTGAAAACAGCCCTGCCACCATGAAAAGCAACTCTCTTAGACTGAAACAGGGAAGCCGCAGTCGATCGGCGACAATTCCCGCGACCGCCTCCGCACCATCTTCCATCAATCGCATTACCGTTATTCCACTCAGAATAACTCAGGCCCTCGGCATCGCGGCAGCATTCCTGGTTCTCGCCAGCGTCACAGGGCAATTAGTGAAATACCTCGGTGGGCATGATTTCGTGTATGGGCTTGTCCGCCTCTTCTACGTCGACTACGAGAATACCGTCCCGAGTTTTTTCTCCGCGTCGCTCTTACTCATGGCGGCATTCCTCCTTGCGCTCATCGCGACGTTGAAGCAAGCCGCGCATGCTACGTACAGATTCCAATGGGCACTGTTGTCATGCACGTTCCTCTTCATGGCCATCGATGAAGCCGCGAGCATCCATGAAATGCTGATCGGACCAATGCGAGGCCTGCTGGGACAAGAGGCGAGCGGAATCTTCTTTTTCGCCTGGGTCATTCCTGGCATCGCTGTCGCCATGATATTCGGACTGTCCTACCTACGGTTCCTCCTCCATCTGCCCTTTAAAACCAGATGGAACATCGTTCTTGCCGCCACGCTATACCTTGGCGGGGCCATCGGCATGGAACTCATTGGAGGACGTTACGCCGACGTGCACGGCATGGAAAATCTCACCTACTCCATGGCAGCAACCGTTGAAGAAAGCCTCGAAATGGCTGGCGTCATTGTCTTCATTTCTGCACTGCTGCATTACATCGCCGACAACTATCATGAGATACGAATACAGCTCGATTCTGCTCAAACGCCTGCGCAGGCCCTGGTCCCGAAGCACTAACCAAACCACTTTCTCTGCACGTGCGACTCCAGTTCTACCGCGCCTCTATAATATCCACGCCTCTACTCTCCCTCTGCGACTCCTCCCGAATCAGACGTTATTGCCAGGTTGCCGACTACACTGGAAAGAGGCAGTCGATAGGAGCGCGATAACTAAGCAGGCTTACGTCTTCACTGGCGAGAAAAGGGATTAACCCACCGGGGAGCGACCTGCCGCTTTGTACCAGCTAGGCAAATGCTCTGCCAGACCACAGGCAGTCAGGTACTCACGATCAATGGGCGTGGGGATACCGCTCGTCGTCGTGGGATCGCTCGCCTCCTCCAAGGCGTTGGCCACATGGACAGCCGCCAAGAGACTAAATCCATCCTGAAAGCGTTCCCCCGGATGGTGATGAAACGCCACGGCTTCCACAATGGCATCGCTCACCCCCCACAGCCCCAGCAAATAGGCCCCCACATCTTCATGTGATGCCTTGAACACCGCCCGTTCGGCGTCGCAGACCGACAGGCGATCGTGACGCAAATTCGCAAGCACTTCGCCGTACTGCTCAGGAAAATTCGTGCTGAGAACCAAGAGGCCGATGTCATGGAGCAATCCGGCCATGAAGGCCCCTTCCACACCGAGGGAACCGACATCCTGACTCTTTGCGATATCCCGCGCAGAGGTACCGGTGATGAGGCCATGTTTCCACATGGTCTCCAGTGGAATTGGCGCCCCCTTGCTGCCTTCAAATTGCGCGAATACCTGAACGGAGAGCACCAACGCCTTCACCGAGTCGATTCCCAGAAGGGCCACCGCATGCGCCGGGCTGGAAATCGTACGTCGAAGCCCGAAAAAAGTAGAGTTCACGACTTGAAGCAATTTGGAGACCATGGCCATGTCTTGGGAAATGATGCGAGTTGCCACCTCGGCCGAGGCAGTAGAAGAACCCATCGCGGCCACCAGCTCCTGATAGAGATGGGGAAGGCTCGGCAAGGTGCGGATCCCGGCAATTAAAGTCCTCAGAGATTCATTGGTCAGGCGAGCCCCCAGCGCACCGGCCCGTGCGATGGTTGATTTCAACACCTCTGCCGTAAATGGCATCGGAATGAACTGGTGCGCCACTTCCAGCGCGGACACGATCGTGGCACGGTGGGCACAGCTAGAGGAGGCGATGCGAATGACGCGAGGAGCCCGGCTCTTCACTTCCGTCAACAGTTGAAGCCCGCCCATTCCCGTCAAGTGTATATCCGAAAGGATCACGTCAACCGACGACTGTGCAAGAATCGCCAAGGCTTCTTCTTCCTTCGCGACAAACTCCATTTCCCACTCGTTCGCCAATGGAGCCAGCATGGACTGTAGCGACGCGAGCGCTGCTGGCTCGGCAATCACGAACAAGACCCGCTTTTTCATAGAACCTCATGGTTTGACGAACACTGCAGACCCCGTCGTTTTCTCTGTCGGAACAATCGGCATCTGACTTGAGAGACCGGCAAGGCCCTGTGAGCAGATGAATTGCCCGCTGTTGACGATCTGCCTCATTGACCTCCTTTTCTCTCCGCGCGTATGCTGCAGCCAGCACAATCAAAGAGGGATCTATGCAATTCGACGCTGCACTGGCTGCACAAGATACATTCAGACGAGCCGAGGCGGAACTTGGCTCAGACTGGGATACCGCTGTCGAGCTTGAAGACACCTTTTCGGGCAACGCGGGATCGGCGGCACGAAAGGCGTATGAGGATCTCCTTGCCATTGGACAACGGTATCCCCTCGCCCATTCCTTCCAGGCCTTCTGCATCTTCATCACCTGGCAGCAGGTGACGGAGGAGACCATCGCGCATCATTTCCAGACCGGCCTCCGGCTCTGCGAAATCTTTCTCGCCTCTCCAGAGGGGAAACATCCAGACGACTTCGAACAGATCACCGAACTTTATGGGTCATTTCGCGATGGATTGGGGCTCGATGAAGAGGATGAGATTCAAGTCGAATTTAGAAAAGATACACCGAAGGGGGGAGACTAATCGTCAACCATGCTGAGAGCAACGCTCTGAGTGCTGAGGGGGAAAACCGGACGCTGATCCCGAACGGCTAAACCCTCATGGCTGAGAACGACAAACATCGTGCACGCATTTTTCTCCACCGCGGCCAACTCACGCAGGCCAAAGCTGCGTATGAACAGGCCATTGCCGATGATCGCCTGGCCAATGACCGCCGCGCCCTCTCCGATTCACTCGGCAATCTAGGCAACGTCTGCGCGCAATCGGGTGACCTGGATCAGGCAGAAGCCTGTTACCGGGAAGTGCTCACCATTCAGCGCACAGAACGGAACCAGCATGCCATCGCCCACACCTTGGTCAATCTCGGCAATCTTCACATCGGCGCCGACCATCCTGAAAAAGCCCGCCCCTACTATCTTGAAGCCTTGGATCTGCTGCGTGACCTCAAAGACGACCGCGCACTCGGCATTCTCTACAATAACTTGGCGCTACAAGAAGCTCGTGAGCAGCAATGGGAACAGGCTGTCGCCTCGTTCAAACAGGCCCTCGACTGCCATCGAATTGTCGGAAACGAAGAAGGGCTCGCGGTGACCTATAGCCAACTGGGCAAGTGTTTTCTGGACCAGAGCGACCTCACCCATGCCGAACGATGCCTGAACAATGCCTCGGAACATTACATCAAGCTCGGCAATGAGCCGGCCGAAGCGGCCGTGCTTCGGCTCCTTGCCACCCTGTACCACACCCGCCAGGATCTGATCTCAGCGAAACGCTGTCTTGAACGAGTCGTCTCTCTCGACCAGCGATACGGCCTACCTGAACTTCCCACCGACTTGGTCCATCTCTCAACACTAAAATTATCCAGTTAGCCTCTCTCCATTTGCCACTCGCTCTGAATCGCGCGTACAGGTTGTCCAGCATTCCTTCACTATCCACCAAAGTGAAACCGGCATAATTCTCGACAGTCCAGAATCCTCTGCTATTCTTGGATCTCACTCCTGCTGCTTCAAGTTTCAGCACACAGTAGCCGACAAGATAGCGATGTGGAGTCTCATGCCATTTCTTACTCGGATCCTCACGACAATGGTTCTTGGAACGATCATGATCGCTCCCGGCGCTTACGCCGCAGAGGGCTCACCCGCGATCACCGTCGGGACGCAGGAAGTCGGGCTCACCGCCGGCTACATGCTCCCCCATCGACTCACCGCAGACCACACGACCAAGCAAAAGGGTCCGGCCTTCATGCCCTCTTGGATGATGACCCTCACGGACCCCGTCGGTGACGGATGGTACCGAGGGCAGGTGTCGATCGGCGCAGAAGTCGTGTACATCCAGTTTAATGAACCGGTACTCACGCATGGCATCGGATTTACGCCCAAGATTAAATACTCCTTTGTCGCACTCGATCAAGTCCGTCCCTATGTCGAATTTGCCGGCGGCCCCTTCTGGACCGATCTCGGCGGTAAAATCCCTGAAGAGTCCTCGCGATTCAACTTCGTGCTGACGGCGGGATTCGGCCTGTCCTGGTTTATCACGCCGCAGACATCGCTCAACGTCGGCTACCGCTTTCATCACATCTCGAATGCCGGCACGCGCTATCCGAACTTGGGGCTGAATGCGAGCCTGCCGTTCGGCGGGTTCTCATTCTATTTTTAAGGAGAGAGTCACCATGATGCAGCACCTATTCCGCTGGACGCTCGTAGGGGTGATGGGAATCGCCTGCACGACAATCGGCTGCAGCAGATGGATCGACGTCATCCCCTCTTCGACGCTTCATGACGAGTCCGTCGCCCATTCAATCTCCAACGACGAACGGGTCGCGCTTGTGATGGATGGGCTCCGGATGACGCAGAACGGTGCGCCGCAAAATCCTTCGGCTGAGATCGAACGCCGCATCTTGAACATGGTCCAGGAAACCCGTCTCTTCTCGACGCTTGTCCCACTCGGAGGAAATGTGGCCTCGCTCGGCGAGAAAGCGGTGACCGCCCGGATCACCTTCGATGAGACCGTCGAACCTCATTCCGGAGCAGCGGCCTGGAAGGGATTTGTCATTGGAGTCT
>JANYAJ010000476.1 GCA_025361385.1 Nitrospira sp. | reverse complement strand
TTGTCGTCGCCGATCACGACCTTGGTCGGTTCGCCCTTATAGGCGAGATGTTGGGGGGGAGCGCCGATCGAGACGAAGGGATGCAGCTCGCACCGCGCACCGATCTCCGTCCAGCCATCGACGGCGACATGAGACACGAGTCGCGTCCCAGACCCGAGGGTGACATGTTCGCCAACCACACAGAACGGGCCCACGACAACGTCGGCGGCCAACTGCGCCTTGGGGTGGACAATCGCACTTGCATGAATCTGCACAGCTACCTCCAGAGATCTGTGATGAGGGATGAGTCCGGTCGACCGTTGTCCTGTCTACACTCGTCGCGCATCACGCGTCACCCTTCACGGCCTTTTCCTCTGTCACCATCGCCGTCACCTCGGCCTCACAGACGACCTCATCCTCGACAAAGGCCTTCCCTTGCATTTTCCAGAACGGCGCCCGCTTCTTGACCACGTCGATCTCGAACCGCAACCGATCACCGGGCACGACCGGCTTTCGAAACTTCGCTCCGTCGATACCCGTCAGATACACTATCGGCCGCTTCGCATTCCCCATCGACTTAAAAGCCAAAATCGCCCCGACTTGTGCCATCGCTTCCAAGATCAACACCCCCGGCATGACTGGACGCCCCGGAAAATGCCCTTGGAAAAAGGGTTCATTGATCGTCACATTTTTGATCCCGACAATCCGTTTCTCAGGATCCAGCTCCTGTACGCGATCGACCAGGAGAAAGGGGTACCGGTGCGGCAAGAGGGCCTGTATTTCGGCTTGTTCCATGACGAACATCGACAAAACCTCCTCTATCAGAATGCTGAAAAAGTCTGCCAGCTTCGTTCTCGCATCGCTCAGAGGCTCACCGTACCGCAAGGGTACGCCTCGCCTCTTCGCTCGCTGCGGCCTTGCTGGACAGCCTTTTTAAGCATCCTGATGCTTATGTTGACATCAACACCATCAAGAAAGATTTTAATGGCGACGCTTCAAATGACCCTTCCAAGCTGCTCGTACTTCTCTTCAGGGATGAAGGCTGATCGATCTTCCCCTGCGCGCGTCGAACGAGCACATTCTTATCGTGCGCATTCCGCGAGTCAGGAAGACGACCAGGCGACCCTCTCACACGCTACTTATTCTGCCGATCGAACTCCTTCACCATCTGATCGGTCACATCCAACGCAGGCTGATGGTAGAGCACGATTTTGATCGCAATCTCGCTCCCCTTGTCGATGATCGCAACGTAGCCATTCTTTTCTGCCACGGCCTGTGCAGCCGCTTGCACTTTCTTCGAGTACTCTGCCACCATTTCACGTTGCTTTTGTTGAATCTCGCGATTGAAGTCGCCCAATCGACGTTGATAGGACTCCAGCTTGGCCTGGAACTGATTCTGCTTCTCCTGCTTCGCACTATCGGCCAATTTCCCGTCTTGAATCGTCTGCTCCAACTCTTTCAACTCTTGATCATCTGCATTGATGATTTTCTGTCTGGTCGTCGAGTAGGACTTCAGCTCTTCGAGGGCCCGCTTGCCGGCCTTCGACTGCTCGATGACCATTTGCTGATCCATCACTCCAACCTTCACGGTATCAGCCGACAACCCCGGCGACACCATCATCAGCCACATTCCCACGGCACCAATCAGACCAGTCACGCTCGTTCGTGTCATCGAGTCCTCCTCTTTTCCTCAATCTCTGACTTACCCGTCCCACGATTCACGCAAGTCTCGCTTCTCACGCCGGCTACGGATATTCACGGTTAAATTCGTCGATCACCTGACCGGTAATATCGAGCCCTTCGTCGCTATATAAGGTAGGACCGCCCTTCCCCTTATCCATGACGACCTGGAGCCCCAATCGCTTGGAGACTTTCCCCACGACAAACTCCACTTTCTCACGGAATCCTTCGAGCACGTCTTTTTGCTTCTCTTGAACCTCCCGGTTCATCTCTCCAGCTTTCTGCTGATACTCCGCCATCCTACGCCGAAACTGCTCTTCACGCTCCCGTTTCGCGGTCGGGCTCAATACACTGGCCTGCCTTCCAAAATCCTCTTCCATGCGGCGGAGCTCTTTCTCCTCCATCTCGATCAAGGCCTGGCGATTTTTGGAGAAGGCGCTCAAGGAATCCTTGGCCTTCTTGCCCGCATTTGTCTCGCTGAGGACACGGGCCGGATCGACGAGGCCCACCTTCCCCTCAACCTTCGCCCCACCGGCAGCACAGCCGGCGAGAGCAAGACCCAGGACAAGACAGGCCGTAGAGAACAGCGTCCGCACAACACAGTCAACCTGCATCACACCACTCCCTCGCTCATGGTCATAGACTTGCCCTATTAGAACAGCGAACCGATCGTAAACTCGAACACCCCTTTACGTTCTCCTTCTCGCGCATCCAAGTTGAGTCCATAGGCGGCGCGGAGGGGACCAAAAGGCGAGATCCATCGCCCTTCTAATCCTGCCGTTTTCCGCAACTTCGTTGACAGGGGCTCATCATCGGCAAAGCCCTTTCCATAGTCGAAGAAGATCACGCCGTTCAGCTTCGCCTCGGAGGAAATCGTAAAGATGAAATCCGTATTGAAGATCAATTGTTTTTCCGCGCCCAGCAACGTATTGCTGGTTGTGACAGGACCCGCACGCCCGAATACAAAGCCACGCATCGTGTTGATACCGCCGACAAAATATCGTTCGGTTAATGGGATGGCCTTCCCATCGATACCGACGGCGGCGCCGTAACGAGCACGGATGGCGACCCGCGTATCAAACGGCAGCGGCGTATATTTAATCACGTCCAGATTATATTTATAGAAATTATTGCTCCCGCCCAGGTAGGGCGTCCCCAGATCGAATCCGACGGAGGTGCGCCACCCGCTGCGGGGATCCAGATAATAGTCTCTGGTGTCCCGAGACAGCGAGGTCCGAAACCCGGTCGTCGTCTGCTGCCCGAGCTGCCGGCAGATCAGCGGGAATTGATCTGGACAAATCCCCGGCTGCGGATCGCTAAAATTCAACTCCTCCGCGAACAGGCTGATGCTGCCGCTGGCATACTCCGAGAGCCATCGACCGAACGTGATACTGGCGCCGGCTTTTTTCTCGAAGTAGGTGATGTAGTTGGTCATGCTGCGATAGACATCCAACTGCATCGAGGTCAGGGAATCTTCTAAATAGGGATTCCGAAATGTAATCAACCCCAATGACCGCTGTTGCCCCAACTGCCCACGGATTCGCCCCATCCAGCCATTGCCCCCGAGGTTTCCCTCCGTAATATCGGCAATCGCGACGAGCTTGTCTAAGGTGCTGAATCCGCCGCCGACACTGAACTGGCCGGTCGGCTTTTCTTTCACGCGGACGTTCAGGTCGACCTTATCCGCGGCCACCTGCGCCGGAAGGATTTCCACCGTCTCGAAAAAGTTCAAGTTATTGAGCCGCTGAAAGCTTCGCTTCAAGGAGGGGGTATCGATCACGTCCTGTTCGTCGACGCGAATTTCACGACGAATGACATTATCTTTCGTTTTATCG
>JANYAJ010000465.1 GCA_025361385.1 Nitrospira sp. | reverse complement strand
GTTGGCGGACATTGTATTGGTGTGGATCCATATTATCTGACTTCGAAGGCTGAGTCGGTCGGCTATCATCCGCAAGTGATTCTGGCTGGCCGGCGCATCAATAACGGAATGGGAAAGTTCATCGCAGAACAAACGATGAAGCGGCTTAGCCAGCTTGCCAGGCCTGTCAATGATCTTAAGGTGGCGGTGCTGGGACTTACTTTCAAGGAAAATGTGCCGGATCTTCGTAATAGCAAGGTGCCTGATATCATTCAAGAATTACGCGAGTATGGGGTTCAAGTATTGGTGCATGATCCGATTGCAGAGTCGGAAGAGGCTGTTGCCGAATACGGCATTCATCTGCAGCAGTGGAATGATCTACAGAATGTTGATGGATTGATTATTGCGGTGGCGCACCGCGCGTATACAGAGATGAGTCTGCAGGAATTGCTCAAGCCTCTTCGGAGTCAGCAAGATGGGGTGGTCATCGATGTGAAGGGCTTACTCGATCAGGCTAAGCTCCCATCCTCGTTGAAGTACTGGCGCTTATAAGCGGACCGCAGGCCTTCGAGGCTTGTATCCTGCACCAGGGTCTTCTCCCAATTGCCAGATCTGAGAGGACTAGAGTGGTGGGAAATGCGCCTCTCCTCATTGGGAGTTCCTTGTCGTCAGTAGATGACGGAGGCGCCGATCAATCACTGTTCGTAAAGTTTGTGTTTCTCATTGCCCCACTCTCGAGAGGCTGCTATAGATGGCCTGTGGCATCGAAATTCCACGTAGCTTCCCTAATTCCCCCTTACTTATGTTGTCTTTGTGGAGTGAGCGCTGAATGAGATGTGTATTAGGATCATGAGACGTATGGCAGTTGGGATGTGGCTTTCATCCGGGGCCGTATTGCTCCTGGTCGGCTGCGCCTATTTCATTTCTCCTGATGTGAAACGAGGCGATCAGCAATTGGCTGCGGGGAATTGGGAAGAAGCCAGTCTCGCCTACAAGCAAGCGCTAAAAGATGATCCCTTCAATTCCACGTTGCTGAGCAAGTACACCATGGCTCGTGAGCGGGCTGCTGCGGCCTATGAGGAGCGAGGGCGTGGATATCTGAAGGACCATCAGCCTGACCTCGCGATGGAACAGTTTAAGCGTGCGCTCACTATGGAGCCGTCCAGTGCCGAGCATCAATCCGGGTTGCTTGAAGCCCTTCGATTAAAAGATGCGCGTGGCCAGAATCGAGAAGCCGATCGTCTCGCGCAGCTCGGCCGGACAGACGAGGCCATGGAGGCTTATGCCAAAGCTGCTGAGCTGGATCCCTCGTTCAAGGAACCGCTGGAGAGTATTTCCAGGCTGACCGAGGAACAGCAGGCGCTCAATCGTGACGATCGGCGAAAGCAGCCTGTGACGCTTCGGTTTCGCAATGCTGGATTGAAAGAAGTGTTGGAGGGAATTGGAAAGGCCGGCGGGCTCAATCTCATTTTCGACAAGGATGTCCGAAACGATCCCGTCACTATTGGCGTTCAAGATACGCCGTTCGAAGAGGCCTTCAACCTTATTCTCAATAGTAATAACCTGTTCGCTCACACCGTTTCTCCGGGCGTCATGATTGTCAGCCCCAATACCAAGCAGAAGCAGGAACAGTATCAAGATCTGATGATTCGGACGTTCTACCTGTCGAATGCCAAAGCGAAAGACATGTTGGTGTTGTTGAAGAGCATGCTCGATTCCAAACGGATGCATGCCAATGAACAGTTGAATACGATCGTTATCCGGGATCAGCCGGAAAAACTGGAGATGGCTGAAAAGATTATCTTAGCCAACGACCGTCTGGACTCTGAGGTCCTTTTTGATGTTGAGGTTCTGGAAGTCGATCGCACGGTTGATCAGACCTATGGCCTGACCTATCCCAAGCAAATAGCCGGCGCCATCGTACCTCCGGGGTTTTCAGGATTGATCGCGGGAGATGTTGCACAGCAGTTCACCCGCGGCCAACTCACCGACCTTGGAGGGAACAACTATCTCTTCAAGCTTCCGACCAATATCCAGCTGGACTTCTTTAAGCAGATTACCGAAGCCAAGACCCTTGCCTCCCCGAAAGTTCGTGTGGTCAACAACAAGAAAGCGGAGATCAACATCGGGGACAAGCAGCCGATTCTGTTGTCCACCACGAATGTCTTGCCAGGTCAGGCGGCAACTGGAGCCGTTCCGACGACCTCGACGGTGACGTCGATCGAATTCCGTGACACTGGAGTCAAGTTGACTGTTGAGCCGTCCATCCATCTGGGAAACGAACTGTCTCTGAAGATGAAGATTGAAGTTATTCGTCTCGGTGAGCAAGTGACGCTTCAAGCGAATCCTCCCATTACCCAATTTAAGTTTGGTAACCGGTCTGCGGAAACCATGCTCAATGTCAGAGACGGCGAAACCATTGTGTTGGGAGGGTTGATCCAAGAAGAAGACCGCAAGACCCGTACGACTATCCCCTGGATCGGCGATCTTCCTTTCATCGGTAATCTCCTGAGTTCGTTTATCACGAAACGGGTTACCACAGAGGTGATTCTGACCATCACGCCTCATATCATTCAGGGGATGACTCCTCCCGGGCTCAGTAAACAAGTGTTCTGGTCGGGGACGGATTCCACTTACGCCACGAGTCCGCTGTTCTCTCCCCAGGGGAAGAAGATCTCCACTACGGGCAGCAGGACTACTGGCGCAGGATTTTCATCGTCCGGGGAGGGCGTGAAAAATGGAGCGGTAGGGAAGACCGCTATCGCCTCGCTCACTCCATTGGCCTCAGTCGGAGCAGTTGTCTCTATCAGGCCAGATGAGTCGGTGATTCAAATGGGAAAAGAATTTAAGCTGGCCATCAACGACGAACGTCTTCGTCCAACGGCGGACGGTGTGTTTCATCTCCAGTATGATCCAGCGGTGTTAGAGTTTAAAGCAATTCTGAATGGTGAAGTCGTAGAGGTCGGTGGCTCAGGCGAGCAGGCGTCCAGAAGCCCGGGGATGCAAGCGGGAACGATTGCCTACAGGGTCGCCTCGTCAGCGAGGCAGACTGGCGGGCGGACCGTTATCGTCACCTTCTACGCCAAGACACCCGGCGTTTCTCCTGTGCGTGTGGCATTGGTGGAGTCCGCCGCGGATTCGTCCCTGGCGTCGCCCCAAGAAGGAGCAGGTATCGTGAGGGTGCGGTGAAAGAATCAGGCGTGACCCTCTTGGAGCTCCTGGTCACCCTGACGATTGTGATGATCCTCGCCTCTATCGCGATGCCGCTTAGCCGCCTGTCAGCAAAACGGACTCACGAACTAGAGTTGCGGCAGCATTTGAGGATTATGCGGGCCGTCATCGACACCTTCAAGCTGGAGTGGAATCGCGATGGCGATGTCTTATTGGGACCGCTCTGCGTGAAGAATAAGCTCACGTGTAAGGACGTGACTAGTGTGTACGGATATCCGAAGTCGCTTGATGTGCTATTAGGGATCAAACTCACCAGCGAGGAGGCAACGATCAGAGGCACAACGACGAAGCGCTATCTGAGGAGCCTCCCCTTAGATCCTTTGACTGGCAAGGCAGATTGGTTATTTCGATGTTACAAAGATTCGCCGAACACCTCGAGTTGGTGTGGAGATGACATTTACGACGTGATGACGCAAAGTCAGGATCTGGCATTAGATGGAACGAAGTATCGAGATTGGTAGGCAAGGGGCACGGCGACCAAACGGTTTCACCATGATCGAGCTGATGATCGTCGTATCGATCGTCGGTATTCTCGCCACCCTTGCCGCGCCCACGTACCAAGCGTCGGTTGTGAAGGCCAGAGAAGCTGCCTTGCGTCAGGATCTTTCGACACTTCGTGATGTACTGGATCAGCACAAGGCCGACCAGGGAAAGTATCCTCCGTCGCTGTCGGTATTGGTGGGTGCCGGTTATTTGCGTGCGATTCCAAAGGATCCCGTGACCGGCTCACCCGCCACATGGCAGGAGATTTCAGATCCTATTGAGGGGGGCGTGGTCGACGTCTTTTCAGGGTCCGAGTTTATTGGGACGAACGGTACTCCGTATAATCGTTGGTAAGGGTGTCTATGTGGAATTTTCATGACATTTTTATGCAAATGCCGGCTGCGGCATCGTGCGCGCGTTATCCGACAACGAGAGCCATGGCTTTGTGTGCGGTGGGTTTTGCCTCAGCCTTGTTTGTGGGGTGCGGTGAACTCGAGCCGATGCGTGAGCCTGAGGTGGTCGACCTGCAGCTTACCACGGACACATTGAGAACATCGGTGCGAGATGCGCAACGGGTGGTCGCGGAGTTGCGGACCGATCTTGAGGCCCGGCGCCGGGAGCTGTCTGAAGCTCAGGTTGCTCGAGCGCAGCTCGAAGGGCGGGTCAGGGAAGCAGAGAGACGGGTCATCGAAGCACGGCAGGTCATTGAGTTGCAGCGCGAAGAACTGGCCGCTGCCCGGGTGGAACGGGGGCGTGTTTCCCGAAGTAGTATTCAATTGCAGGGTCAGATGAAGCAGCTCCACAAGCAGCTCTCAGGAACGGAAAAGTCTGACCTGGACCAGAATGGGCAGGAAGCTGCAGCACGTCCGTCTAGCCATATGCCCAGTAAGGGACAGAAGGCGATGCAGTCCCCTATACATCGAAGTCAGCCATTGGAATATCAGGAGGCGCAATCGATGGCAGTGACTCCTGCTGCTATGGCGCACATGCCGGTTGTTCGTGAGTCTTCGACAGTATCTGAACGCCAGCGCGCTCCGACTAGACATGTTTCTGTGAAACCCGGTGATACCCTCTGGAGTATTGCTCAGAAGTATCGCGTGAACATGGAACAGCTACGTACGCTCAATCAAGTGACCGACAACAAGATTATTATTGGCCAGGCTCTGTGGTTGCCGGATGATTCGTCTCTGTTAGGAGGCGGTGCAGACATAGTTTCCTCAATGCCGTAAGTTCGCATTTGCGGTATTCACCTGATCTTCGCGCACGTCTTACCATGCCTGTATTTGCTTATAGAGTGGCCCGTCCTGATGGCTCAACCCTCGATGGACAAATGGAGGGAGAAGAGGAACACCTCGTTAGGTCCAAGCTGGAAGGCCAGGGGTTTCTTGTGTTTCGGTTGCAGCGCCGGGGTATAGCTATTAGCGGTTTGAGCTTGGGTTGGCCGGCCTTTGGGAAGCTCCCGCTTCGTGAATTTCTCGTCTTCAATCAAGAGCTGCTCGCTCTGGTAAAGGCCGGGCTTCCTGTGTTGCGGGTGTGGGAGCTTTTGATCGAGCGTGCCAACCATACGGGATTTCAGCAGGCCCTGCGGACGGTCAGACAGGATATCCGTGGAGGCGCGTCGGCTTCAGAGGCGCTGGCAAAACATCCAGCCCACTTTTCAGAACTGTATATTGCGACGATTAAAGCTGGAGAACAGTCGGGAAATCTGGCCGAGGTGTTGCAGCGGTTCATTGCGTATTTGAAGTTGATGATCGGACTGCGCCAGAAAGTCTCAAAAGCGCTGGCATATCCGGGTTTCCTCGTGCTTGTGGGGATTGCCGTCATCGGGTTTCTGTTGACGTACGTCGTGCCGACATTTGTGTCGGTCTATGCAGAGACGTCAAAGTCTTTACCTCCCGCTACGCAACTATTGCTTGATCTGGTGACGGGGATCCAATCGTATCTGTTGCCTGGATTGGCGGGGCTGGTCGCGCTTGGGTTCGCCGGTCGTACATACTATGGAACGCCGCCTGGACGTCTGTTTCTGGATCGGCTGATGCTGAGTCTGCCGCTCTTGGGTCCGATATTCGTGAAGCATTACACCGTTCAGTTGACGCGTACCCTCGCGACAATTCTTGCAGGCGGTACTCCGCTTGTTGATGCCTTGTTTGTTGCGAGAGGTGCGATTTCGAATCGATACGTATCGGTTGGAGTGGGGGATGCCGTGGAGGAAATTCGGGAGGGGACGACGTTGGCGGCTGCATTGGATCGTCCGAAAATATTCCCGAAATTGGCGGTGGAGATGCTATCGGTTGGAGAGGAAACCGGATCGCTGCCCACGATGTTGCATGATGTGGCTGAGTTCTATGAAGGAGATCTGGATCTCCAGCTCACACAACTGACGACATGGATTGAACCGGTGATGCTTCTGGTCATGGGGGTGCTGGTCGGTGCGATTGTGATCGTCATGTACCTGCCGGTGTTTCAAATGGCTGGGGCGGTCTAGTTTTCCGAGTAAGTAGGGGACTATGGCACGGACTGTGACTCGACCCACGCTTATAGATGTTCTTGTGCGGCAGGGGATTCTGCCGAGGCAGACGCTTGACCAGGTGCTCAGTCGGTTGGGTGGTGTGACGGCAGCTCTCGGGCAGACCTTAGTGAGCGAAGGGCTTCTTTCTGAAGAACAGCTGGCGCGTGCATTGGCGGCTCAGTTTGACTTGCCCTGCAATCTACTGACGGAGTTTCGGGTTGACCAGTCGTTTTACGACTCCATGTCGGTGAAACTGATGCAGCGGCATCCGTTTATTCCGATTGCAGAGCACCAAGGCCGTTTGGTTGTTGCTATTCCCGATCCTCAAAACCTCCTGGCACTGGATGAGTTGGAGCTGCTATTGGGTCGTCCGTTGGACTTGGTTGTGAGTCCAAAAAGTTCGATCCTTGCATCGTTGGAACGCAGTGAAGGTTCCAGTCAAGCCCTTCGGGAGCTCGAGGCTGAGTATCGATCTGTGCTGGTGAAGGAGGACGAGCGTGGGGAGGAAGTCCTCACGATGGATCATACGGGGGAGGATCAAAGCCCTGCCGTAAAACTGTTGGATTCAATTCTTCTGAGCGCGATGCAGCGGCGGGCCAGCGATATTCACATTGAAGCCGCAGATCGTGCCACCAAGGTGAAGTTGCGAGTTGACGGGATTCTCGTTCCGGCGATGGAGCCGCTCGATATCCGACTCCATGCACCGTTGGTTTCTCGGCTGAAAGTCATGTCTGATCTGGATATCGCCGAGCGGCGGGTTCCGCAAGATGGAAGTTTTCGAATGCGGCTGGAGCGAAAAACTGTCGATTTCCGTGTCTCAATCCTCCCCAGTGTGTTCGGTGAATCGGTCGTCATTCGTATTCTCGATCGCGAGGCGATCACCACAGGTGTATCGACGTTGCGGTTGGACCGACTCGGCTTCAATGAGGAAGATTTGAAACGTTTTCGGCGCGCGATCACGCGGCCCTACGGCATGGTGTTGGTGACCGGCCCGACTGGAAGTGGCAAGACGACGACGCTGTATGCCGCGATTACGGAGATGAATATTAAGGAAGACAAGCTGATCACGATTGAAGACCCGGTCGAGTACCAGCTGTCGGGAGTCGTGCAAATTCCCGTGAATGAGAAGAAAGGTCTGACCTTCGCTCGCGGGCTTCGATCGATCTTGCGGCACGACCCTGACAAGATCATGGTCGGCGAAATCCGCGATGGAGAGACCGCACAAATCGCCATCCAATCGTCGCTGACCGGTCATTTGGTCTTGACGACGGTGCATGCCAACAACGTGTTCGATGTTATCGGACGATTTGCTTCAATGGGAATTGATGCCTATAACTTTTTGGCTGCGTTGAATTGTGTGTTGGCGCAGCGGCTTGTTCGCATGGTGTGTCTCGCCTGTCGCGTGGCGGTCACGCTCGACAAAACACTTGCGGAGGAATCCGGTCTCGACTTTGAGGAATACAAGGATGTGCCATTTTATGAAGGCAAAGGATGCCAAGAGTGTCATGGCACTGGGTATCGTGGACGAAAATGCATCACGGAATTTCTGGATCTGAACGATGAAATCAAGGAAATGATTCTTGCAGAGCGCCCCCTCTCCGAGATCCGCTATCGTGCGGTGACCGGTGGGATGATTACGTTGCGTCAGTCCGCACTCAGGAAAGTGCTGGAAGGCTCCACCACCTTGCGCGAGATCAATCGAGTGACGTTCAGTGAGGAAGGATAAATGATGTGGGGGCTGACCACTAATCGTCCACGGCACTGTTTGAAGATCGGCGCCCAGGCGCTCGCCTGGGGCGAGGCCGTCCGTAGCTGGCGGGGACGATATCGCTATCGCTGTGTCCTTTCGCCGACACCGGCCGGTGCCATCAAGCTATCCTCCATGGATCTGAATCTGACAGACATGCCTGCGGTAGAAACCCGCCTTCGGTCGTTGGCAGGGCCAAGTCAAGACTTTCGGTTCGCAGGGCGCGTATGGTTGCCAGACGCTCCACGTCCGATTGTGTTGTTATTGCCAGATCTGTCGGTGCGCACGACGGTGTTGCAGTTGGAGCAATTTCCATCTCAGGTAGAAGAGCAAGAGGCGCTGATACGCTGGCGCGTAGGGCAGGAACAGTTGGTGTCTCTCGCCGGAGCCAAGATTGTTTGGCAGGGGATCCCTTCTTATGGCGCAGGAGCCGAGCGCTCCCACGCGGTTCTTGTCGTGGCGATACAAGAAGCCATCTTGAAGCAATACGAGTCCCTCTGTGAATCGGTCGGGTTGCTTCCGCAAGAAGTCGGTGTGGCCAGCTTTCGTTTGTTCAATCTCTGGCTAAAATCCGCTGGTGGGCGGAAACGATTGGGCCGTGATTTACTCTGGGCCAGTGTCTCGGATGGCGGGTTGACCTGCTTCGTGATGCAAGAGGGCCGGTTGGTGTTTGTTCGGACCAAGCGGTTAAGCGTTGAATATCTCGCAGGTGAAGCAACTCTTGGTGGCGATGTAGCCAACAACATTGTCGAGGAATGTGCGGCGTCACTTCGTGCGTGCCGCGAGCATCATCCGAGCTTGAACGTGACGGAGGTGGTTCTTGCCAGCGATAGCCCGTTCCCGACGCTTGAACAGGCGCTGAACAGCGAACTTGGCCTGCCGACTGAGAGGCTGGACTGGGAAGCGGTCGAACGGTTGGGGGGGACTCACGATGGAGGGAGCGCGTCATGGGCGACGCTCTCTGTTGTGGCGGGGGTGATGTAGTCGATGGATTCTGGACGAACATTTCTTCATATGCTCTCCGCTAGAATGAGCAATTTCCGTATGAAACCAGGCGGGGGGCGGTATTTTCATATCGAATTGAGTAGCCGATACCGCTGGTATCTTGCTCCGACACGCGTGATCCTGGTTGCACTCAGCTGGATATTAGGAGGCTCAATTCTTTGGAGTGTGAGCCAGACCGTGATCACGTCGCACGATCGGCAGGACTTGCAATCGCGTCTCGATCATGTCCGTGTACAAGATCATCAGCTTCTTGCCGAGGCCCAGCGGGAAGGCCTTGATCTCTCAGCGCCGTCATTGCAACAGCTACCGGCGGAGGTCAACTTAGCGAACCTGTTACTCACAAAGCGGCACTTTTCCTGGACGCAGTTTCTGTCCGCTCTTGAAACAGCCATCCCCCTTCATGTGTCGATTCAGAGTATACGCCTGGATCCCGAGAGTGCGGTTGTCCACATGACCGGGCTGGCGGTGACGGTTGAAGATGTCACCGCCTTAACGGTCACGTTGCAGGACCACGCCGTGTTTCACGATCCTGTATTGGGTCAACATCGGGTAGGACCGGATGGCTTGGTTGAGTTCGACCTGACGCTACGTTATCGGCAACTGGGTGTCTAGGGCATTATGAAGGATGTTATCCTCCAACAGCTCCGAAAACCCTATGGGATCTTGATTCCTTGGCTTGCGTTGGTGTTGCTGTTGACCGGAGTCTTGTGGGCGGTCCGCACCGGTGGGGTCACTGGGGCCGAGCAGAGCCTGGCAAAATTAGAATTTGAATGGAATCAATCCCGTCAAGAATTTGTCCTCCATAAAGAAGCTCAGAAAGCGAGGAAGGATCTAGCCCAAGTGTGGTCTGCCCTGCCGGGTGAACGAGACTTTGCTCCCTTGGCGCTGGGGATTACAGAGGAGGCCAAGCGTGATCGTGTAACTCTCCCTGCGCTCTCCTACAAGACTGAACCTACGCCGGTAGCCCACACGAGTAAGGGCGTGCTTCAGGGAACGATGACCGGTCGCTATGAGGATCTTCGCCGGTTTCTCTATGATGTAGAGACGGCTGAGGAGTTGGTTTTCATTGAGGATTTGGAGCTTGTCCGCACAGGTGCCCAGCAGGATCAGACGCTGACCTTCAATATTAAGATCGTCACATACCTTCGTGGCGAGCCCAGTAAAGTCGCAGCTCAGTAGTCCTAATCTATGATGACGTCGAATCAAAGAAAAATGTCAGCATTGGTGGCCATCGGTCTGCTTTGGGGAGGGATTATCGCTTGGGAATGGCTGAGAGTGGAAGAGCCTCTGCGGGTACCCTTGGCAAATGTGACTGGCCCTGCTTCTATGCCAGGGGTACGCCGTGGAGCGGCTGGAGGGTTGCACGTCCAACTCGATCTCCTCGCAGCTGTCCGAACTCAACGGGAGATGAGCTTCACAACGCCACGGAATATCTTTGCTCCACAACGTTCTGACAATTCGAGAGGGGCCGTCCAGCCCGGACTCGATCCAGGGGCAGCGCAGGCACTGCTCCGACAGCAGGCACTTGCTGGATTGGCGCAATTTCAATATCTCGGATTTGTGCGTATGGAGGCGGGGGCGCAGAAACGTGGCGAGCAGGCGGTGCTTACGAAGAATGACGATCTCCATGTTGTCCGGATCGGAGAAACGGTGGAAGATCATGTCGTGGTAAAGGCGATTACGCAAGAGAGTGTAACGCTGCAAGATCGTTCGTCACGGGTGGAGCACACGGTCTTGCTGTCCGAAGAAGCGCCGTTGCAGCCTCAGTAGGATACAGAGAAAGTCCACCAGCGTAAGAAGAACGTTATTTGGTTTGGTTGGTCCGTCTGGTTGGACGAAACTCACCGGACCAACTAACATAAGTTTATTATACAGCCTGGTAGCGATTGTATGGTCGTGAACCGCCAGTACCACCGCACGAACGAGCGAGGGGTTACCTACCTCATGCTCATGTTTGCGATTGTTATTATTGGCATTGCCACCACTGCTGCCGCGAAGCAATGGAAGATTATCGTCCAGCGGGAACTTGAGGCGGATCTATTGGCCAAAGGGATTGAGATTCAGAATGCTCTGGCATTCTATTCCGCGACGGTTAAGGCAGGCCGTGTGATGCCAGGTGAGGTCTATCCTCCGTCGTTGGTTGATCTCACGCGGCTGCCCAAGCCCTTCTTGCGTAAGGCCTATCTTGATCCGATGGGGCATGGAGACTGGGAATATCTTCGGGCGCCGACAGGCGGTATCATGGGCGTGCGGAGTAAAAGCCACGCAAAGCCATTCCGGCAGCATGACTTTCCCCCTGCCGTTAGGCATTTCGACGGACGTGCGACGTATCACGATTGGGTCTTCCAATATCCGAGTCCCTCATCAGTTCCGGTCGTACCGCAAGGGATTATTCCTAGCGCTGTGCCACCATCGACGACAGGAACCCCAATTACCGCTGGCGGCGGCACGTCTGTCCCCCAGTCAACTCAGGGGCAGCGGAGCGTGAATCCATAATTCCCGCCAGCGCCCCCTATCGATCCCTGAAAATGTGTATGGCATTCACAATGAGAGAAGTGTAAAAGAGGCGTCATCGTATGCGTATTCTTATTACAGGTGGAGCGGGGTTCCTCGGGAGTCATCTCTCGGATTTGCTGCTGCAAGGCGGACATTCCGTCATCTGCATGGACAACCTCCTGACGGGACGGATGGAGAACATTGCTCATTTGCTTGGGCACGACCGGTTTTCCTTCATCAAATACGACGTGTGCGACTATCTTCATGTTGAGGGGGCCCTGGATGCCGTCATGCATTTTGCCTCGCCTGCCAGTCCGCAAGACTATATGGAGTTTCCGATTGCCACGATGAAGGTCGGGGCGATGGGGACGCATAAAGTGCTGGGGTTGGCACGAGCAAAAGGTGCGCGATTTATCCTTGCCAGCACATCGGAAGTCTATGGTGATCCCCTCGTGAACCCCCAACCGGAAACGTATTGGGGGAATGTGAACCCCATTAGCCCACGTGGGGTCTACGATGAAGCGAAACGGTTTGCCGAGGCGATGACCATGGCGTTTCATCGCTATCATGGCGTTGATACGAGGATTGTGCGTATTTTTAATACGTTCGGTCCACGCATGCGTCCACACGATGGCCGTGTTGTGTCTAACTTTATCGTTCAGGCACTCCAGGGAAAGCCGCTCAGTGTATTCGGCGATGGGTCCCAGACCAGGAGCTTCTGCTATGTCGAGGACTTGGTCCGCGGCATTACCTCATTGCTCATGCTGGATTCAGACAAGACGGTCGAGCAACGGACGGACCGAAAGTTTCTGCTCAGGCAGAAAGAAGGCGAGGATGACTCCAGTATGCACGACCCTGTAAATATTGGAAATCCGCGTGAATTGACCGTGTTGGAGATCGCGAAATTGGTCTTGAAGCTGACCCATTCATCAAGCCAAATCACATACAACCCATTGCCTGCCGATGATCCCAAAGTCAGACGACCCGATATTTCGCGGGCGCGCAGTCTCCTGAAATGGGAGCCTCAAGTAGAGCTCGACGAGGCCCTCCTTCGGACGATCGAATACTTTAAAAAAGTGATCTAAGTGTTGTCTCTGGCGCGATAGGCCGCATTTCCTGGCCTATTCCGAAGGGAAAAGGGCCTACAAAGGCTGCCTTGACCGCGTTGAAACTCCCGCTGTATCCTATCCCAGCTCTCACGTCACAAGGAATCAGTCTTTTTTATGTTATCTGACCAAACGAATCAGGCGGACACCTCGCTCGAACCCATCGAAGAATCAACGGGCGTGGAAGTCGTTGCGCCTCCCGTACCGATTCCAGAGTATGTCAATGAATTGGTCACGCGAGCCAAACAGGCCGCTGGCCGGCTGGCGACGCTGTCGACTGCCGTGAAGAACCGGGCGCTTCTCGCGATGGCAGAGGCGCTGGAAGCACAGAAGGATGCGTTGCTTGTTGCCAACGAACTGGATCTGGAGGCGTTTGGAGTTGAGCCGGAGAAGCAGGCGATGGCGGACCGGCTCCGTTTGACCGCCGAGAGGATCACCGAGATGGCTGCGGGTCTGCGTGAAGTGGCTGCGCTTCCCGATCCTCTCGGGGACATGCCGAAGATGTGGACCAGGCCGAATGGGATGCAAGTGGGGCGCGTACGGGTTCCCATCGGCGTCATCGGCATTATTTATGAGTCCCGTCCGAACGTCACGGCCGATTCCGCCGCGCTCTGTTTGAAATCCGGGAACGCCTGCGTGTTGCGGGGCGGGAGCGAGGCCATCCACTCGAATACCGCGATCGCAACCGTCTTATCAGAAGCGGCAGAGAAAGCCGGTGTCCCGGCCGGGGCGATTACCTTTGTGGCGCGGTCCGAACGTGAGTTGGTTCCTCTGTTACTGAAGCAAGATCGCTATATCGACCTGATCATCCCGCGCGGCGGCGAATCACTCATGCGCGTCGTAACCGAGCATGCCACGATCCCTGTCATCAAGCACGACGCCGGGGTCTGTCACATCTATGTCGATGCCGATGCTGATCCGGCCATGGCGGAGCGGGTCTGTTTCAATGCGAAGGTGCAACGGCCGTCGACCTGTAATGCGGTGGAGACACTTCTCGTCCATCAGGGCATTGCGCGCAACTGGCTCGCCCCATTCATTGAGAAGCTGGTCGAGGCCAAGGTCGAGGTGCGCGGCTGTCAGAAGACCTGTCAGTTGTCATCGTCGGCCAAACCCGCGAGCGACGAGGATTTCGGAAAAGAATTCCTCGATCTCACTGTGGCGGTCAAAGTGGTCAAGAACGTCGATGAAGCGATGGAGCATATCGCCAAATATGGCTCACGCCACACGGAGGCGATCGTGACCTCCGATTATCCCAAGGCGATGCGATTTTTGCGCGAGGTCGATGCCAGCGCGGTGTTGGTGAATGCCTCGACCAGGTTAAACGATGGATTTCAGTTCGGGCTGGGAGCGGAAATCGGGATCAGCACGTCCCGTATCCATGCCCGAGGCCCGATGGGGCTTGAAGAATTGACCTGCTTCAAGTTTATCGTGTTAGGGAGCGGGCAAGTCCGCGAGTAGATGTCCTCCGATCCACTCTCTGTCGCACTCAGAACGTCCGGCCACCTTCACTTTCCAGTTAATCTTCCCTTTGCACAGGATCTCGAACAGGCTGGCGGACGAGTCGTCCGCCAGCCCACCGGGCATCTTGTCTTCTATCGCCAGGACGGTCGCCGGTTTCTGGCGGCTGATCCGAATGGACACCCGTTACATGAATGCGAGTGGGGGGCTGATGTCACAGGTGCTGTAGTTCTGCTCCGTGCTCGAATTCGTTTAGATTGGGGACAATGGGTGGGGTTGAAGCCGGCTGGGTTGGTGAATGAAACCAGCCTTAATCTTGCCAGTAAGCCC
Source organism: Nitrospira sp. (assembly GCA_025361385.1). GTDB lineage: Bacteria > Nitrospirota > Nitrospiria > Nitrospirales > Nitrospiraceae > Palsa-1315. Next base: position 6,447 of record JANYAJ010000465.1, on the reverse strand, counting down.
GGTTGGCAGCGGCTGACGGCTGACGATCTGCGAGCAATGGCCGTGCAGGCGCTCCGGGTCCCGATCGAGGAAGTCCGATTTTTTTACCGGGATGAGGATCTCGTGATCGGGTCGACCGGTCGAGCGACGATTCGCCAACGAAAAGATGCCTTCTATGTCCTTCAGGATGGGGACTTCGAACGAGCTCGCTTTATGTCCTGCATGGGAGCGATGAATTGGGCCTCGATTGATTTTTTGCCAGTCGTCGAACTCTTCAAGTCACTGCTGCCGGGAACAGGGTCGGCCGTGTTTGAATTGATACGCGGACTGTACGACGATCAGAACGAGAAACGCGCGACGCCACGCCCCTTGCGGTATCGGGGGATTCCGACCTATCCGTCGGAAGCAGCCTTTGGTTTGTTTAGTAGTTTCTTTACCCCGCAGGCGCCAGGGGGGAGTCATCCGTTCACGCTCTTTATGAATCCTGAGCGCTCCAATCAAGTCAGTTGGCTGCCTGCGGGGAAACCGCCGACTCGATATTTTGATCAACGCGCGGAGGCCTGTCTGACAGTCCAAGACGGCCTGTTGCGTAAGGTGACCATGGCATCAGATTCCTCTGGGCTATCCTATCTGAGCTCGAAGGGCCGTCGGTTTGCCCATTGTGACCGAAGTGCCGCGATTGCCGGAACGCATATCATCCTGAAGGATCGCGATCGTGAGACCACGTTGGCCATGACCCTGCCGCCAGGGAGCCAGGAACAGACTGGCGTGCCTGTGGCCATGAGCCCGGTCGATTGGCGGTCGGTCTTTGTCCAGGGAGTTCCGTTCATCCCCCCATCCCAAGCCTATGGCGCAGTGTTGCTCTATCCGGAAGACGAATCCGAAATCGGTGAACGTGCGGCACAACCATTTGTGGCCGATTATCTGCAAGATCTTGGTGAGCAGGACCGGGACATTGGCGCAGCGCTTTCGCGTGCAGGACATGTCCTCATCGACAACGGCGACGCCGTGATCGCGACCTGCATGATGTTTGATCGGCCCAGAGACTATACCGTGCGGGTGTATAATGCCGCTCTTGCGCAAAAGCAGGCGCAACAACTCTGGAGCGTCTGTGCCGAATTGCAGCGGTGGGATTGGCTCTCACACATCCGATTCGTTTCGACCGAAAGACCGCAAGAGCAAGAGGCTCCTCACTCCTATGATTTGCTGTATCACTGGGTCCCCTATGGCGGTGGCGATCAACCTGCCAGGTTGGCCGAATGTCTGAAGGGGATCAGCCAGGCTCTTCGAGGAGGAGGCCATGCCTTCGTCATTGGTCCGGCACAGTTGGGTCGACAGAGTTCGACCGTTGGACTCCAGGTCTGTTGGGAAGAGCTGGTCGAACAGCTTCCCACGTTTCGGATGCATCGCACGATTTTACCGCGAGCCACACTCAAGACAGGGCTGACGTTGTTCCACATGAAGAAGGTGTAACATGCTTGCACTGCATGTCATGGATCGATTACGGTTATTCTTATGAGCGAACCGACGCCAGAGCAGGTCGACGGCGAAGAGCCGAGAGACAAAGTCGTCATCTATTGGGAGCGGGAGTATTCGACGGCCTTCGCGCCGGAGCGATTGAAGCTCGATTTCATGCCGCATCGGCCGTTATTGTCCGGGATGTCGTTGAACGAACAGAGGACGGTGGCGGTTGAGGGCTACAAGGTGATTCCTGATGATTGTGGACCGGTGCGAACGGTGGGTCAGTACGGATGGCTCATTCGGTCTCCAGCGGATTGCAAGATTCGCCGAACGGCCGATGGGGTCAAGTGGCAGGCCCCGCCGATTTTGCCGGAAGAGCGAATCCTGGGCTACAAGTCGTTTTCAGGGACCTATGTCGATCTCATTTTAAATAGTGGGTATCCCAAGCTCTGCTGCGGCGTCCGGTTCTATTATCCCAAGCAGGTGGGCTTGATGATGAAGGACGTGCCGAACCATTTTTATCACTATCCCGATCGGACGTTTTTTGTATGGGAGGGGATTAAGACCCAAGAATATAAACGTACGCCGAATATGTACGACTGGCTCCAGGACTATGACGCGTTCACGGCAAACTTTCTTCTGCAACTGACGAAGCCAACGACCATTAAGCGGGGCGATCCCATCGGCATCGTGGTTCCGGTGATGTTGCCCAAGCAGTTTTCGCTTGAAGAGCTCAAACACCCCTAGTGTAATCTAGTAGTCTGGTGCCCGCAGTCTTCCACGGTGGACGGCGAGGTCATGAACTTTCTCGCTCGGTGCACCGCGGTCCTCGACCCATTTATCAGTCCCCATATCGGATAGGCCATGAAAGTGCGCTCCCGCCTCAATGGAAATTGTCGGAGTACGGATATCGCCGATCACAATCCCCGGGTTCAGGATGGTGACCTTTTCAGAGGCCGTGACATCTCCCTTGATTTTGCCGCTCGTGATTAAGACCCCGGCCGTAATGTTGCCTTTGATGATCGCATGTTCCCCAACCGTCAGCGTCCCGGTTGAGTGGAGTTCACCTTCAAGCTGACCATCAACCCGAACGTTTCCCTCCAAGGTCAGGGTGCCTTTAAAGACGACGTCCTTTCCCAGAAAGGTAAAGTCTTCCTGCCCCGTTACTGTCCCCGGTTGAGTGTTTCCGAACGCCCACATGACATCCTCCTAATACCTGCGCTCCCTATGACGAGCCCGCACGGCTGTTCGGATCGGTCGCTCGGTGGCCCTGTGCATGCGCATTGGGCTTTCACATTGCTGTGCGTTCATACGAGAGGCAGTCAGGTTACGTTTCATGGGGCCTATACCGCGGCTCGCTTGATGGGGGAGACGCTGGCCTCATCGACGGAACGGAGCGACGTTTCACGTGACACTTCCCGAACCGATTGTGTCATCTCCAATGTGCCATTGAAGAGCACGCCGTCCTCGATCGAGAGCATCGGTGTCTTCACGCCGCCATTGAGCACGGCAGGAGCGAGTAGCTTGATTTTTTCTTTTGCCACGACATCGCCGGTGATTTTTCCCATACACACGATGGTCCCTGCGCTCACTTTGGCCGTGAGGACAGCTTCTTCTCCGACCAACAGCGTCCCGTCGGTGTGGATCTCTCCATCGAGGAAACCATCGATCCGCACAGTCCCGCTGTATGAGATCGTGCCTTTGAATTCGACGCCTTTGCCGACGAAGGCCACGATGGCTTCAGTCGATTCCGGTCGGGAGTTTGGCGAGGAAGGGATATTGCCTTCCAGGTCTGAGAGTGATTGCGTCGAACGTCTGTTGTCCTGCTTTTCCGGCTGCCACATAATCGGTCCTCCTCTGTGTGTTGGATCAGGTAACGTTGGTCTCAGTTTCTGTTATGACCTGTATCGGTTGGTGAACGAGAAATATTGAGCGTTCGATGCCGATGTGGCCCAACTATGCATCTCACTGTCCAGTTTTTCTTCTGGAGAGACAGGAAGGCTCCTTGCCTGGCATGCAGCAGACCACTATATGTTGTGGGTTGGTGAATCGTGAGGGTGGCCCATGGGGGAGGTCTTGTTGTGGATGTATTTGACGGTAGGCCTGTTTCTGGAGCGGGAAGGACGTAGCCTATTCTATCTATGATCGTCGGTACGACCATTTCCAGAGGACTCTTGGCACACGTCGTCCCTCCACATTGATCGTGGCCGCTCCGTACTGCATCCGTTGTTGCGTCACTGGGCAGCGATATTCGCGATGGGGATTCATATCGATTATGCTGCTGGTGCTCGTGTCGTCGAGTTCATGGCGAATCGTGTCCATTAACTGGAGGGTAGAATCTATCTGTGCGGACGTTGAGAGAGAGTATCGTCTCACAGCTTGACAGCGTTCCTTCGGCCTCAGTAAGATACCGCAACCTTTAATGCTCATCCTGCGAGGTGAGCAAGGAGTGTCCGTGGGCTTCAATTACGTGTGTGTCTGTCGATGTACAGTAACCTTCTCGTCGGATTTCGATGAGAGGGTTTTTTTATGCGTGGAATCAATACGATGAGCCTCACACCACAGGATCGACCTCAAGAGCGGCTCGTGATGGACACGGGAGACATTGCGCGGGCGGTTACCCGTATCGCCCATGAAATTCTCGAACGGAATAAAGGCGTGCAGGATTTGGCGCTGGTCGGGATTCGAACTGGGGGAGTGCATCTGGCCCATCGGCTGGTGAAACGTATCCAGGAAATTGAAGCGGCGTCGGTGCCGATCGGTGAGTTGGACATTACGCTCTATCGGGACGATCTCTCGATGCGGAAAGAGCAGCCGATTCTCCGCAAGACATCGGTTCCGTTTGATATTTCCCACAAGATTATTGTGTTAGTCGATGATGTCCTGTTCACAGGGCGAACCATCCGTGCGGCGATGGATGGGTTGATCGATCTGGGACGACCGGCAGAGATTCAGCTGGCCGTGCTGGTCGACCGGGGCCATCGCCAGTTGCCGATCAAGGCCACGTATATCGGGAAAAATATTCCGACGTCTCGGGACGAGAACATTCAAGTGTTGTTGGAAGAGCAAGGCGAAGATGATCGGGTGGTGATCCTCAAGGCCTGAGGTGGAGAAAACGATGAGCCTCAAACGCAAAGACCTCTTGAGCCTAGCGCCCTTGTCCGTCGACGAGATCCGGTTAATCTTGGAGACGGCCGATTCGTTCAAGGAAGTGAGCGGCCGGGAAATCAAAAAAGTCCCGGCACTCCGCGGGCGCACTGTGGTCAATCTGTTTTTTGAGCCCAGTACGAGGACGCGCACCTCGTTCGAGTTGGCGGCGAAACGACTGAGCGCCGATGTGATCAATTTTTCGCCGTCGTCGAGCAGTGTGGTCAAAGGCGAAACATTGCTCGATACCGCGCGCAATATCGAGGCGATGCAGGCGGATATTATCGTCTTGCGCCACCCCTCGGCCGGTGCAGCCGAGGCCCTGGCCCGCGGGGTGAAGTCTTCCGTGATCAATGCCGGAGACGGGTGGCATGAGCATCCGACCCAAGGCCTCCTGGATCTCTATACCATTCGGGAGCGGGGTCTGTCGTTCGAGGGGCTCAAGGTCGCGATCGTCGGAGATGTTGCGCATAGCCGGGTGGCTCGTTCGAACATTCATGCGCTGGTTAAGTTAGGAGCGGAAGTTCGGGTCGTAGGGCCGCCGACGATGATACCTAGTGGCGTCGATAAGCTGGGCGCACGAGTCTATTATCATCTCGACGAGGCTTTACGCGGCGTGCAGGTCATCATGATGTTGCGATTGCAGCTCGAACGGCAGGGGATAGCGCTGTTTCCGACCATCCGCGAATATGCGCGGCTCTATGGGTTGACGGCTGAGCGGGTCAAGTTAGCTGATCCAGGGGCCATCGTGATGCATCCAGGCCCGATCAATCGCGGGGTCGAAATTGCTCCGGAGGTGGCCGATAGTCTGTCCTCGGTCATTCTGGATCAGGTGGCGAACGGCGTGGCCGTTCGCATGGGTATTCTCTATCTTATGTCAGGAGCGAACTGAATCGTGGCTATTCATATTGCGGGCGGGCACGTAATCGATCCGGGGCGGTTCAATGGCGTGGCCGATGTGCTGATCGATGAAGGGCGAATCGTCGCGGTGGGGCCGAATCTGACGGCTCCCGCAGGGGCCACGAAGATTGATGCCAGGGGACGATTGGTGCTTCCCGGCTTTGTCGATCTTCATGTCCATTTCAGGGAGCCGGGTTTCGAATACAAAGAGTCGATTCAGAGTGGCGCGGCGGCCGCGGTGGCCGGCGGGTTTACGTCGGTCTGTTGTATGCCGAACACGAATCCCGTCAATGACAATCAAGCGATTACAGAGTTCATGCTCGAGCGTGCGCGGGTGGCCGGGCTGGCGAACGTGTTTCCGATCGGCGCGATTACGAAAGGCTCCGAAGGGAAAGAACTGGCGGAGATCGGCGACTTGCGGCGTGCCGGTTGTGTCGCCATTTCGGATGACGGGAAGCCGGTGATGAACAGTTTAGTGATGCGGCGAGCGATGGAGTACGCCTTGGCTTTCGATGTGGCGGTGGTCGATCATTGCGAAGATCTGCACCTCGCCGAGGGGGGCTGTATGAATGAAGGGGCCATCTCGACCGAGCTGGGGCTCCCCGGGATGCCGTCTGCGGCGGAAGATGTGATGGTGGATGTCGATCCGCATGATCTTCAGCCATGAGGGCGGGGTGTACGGCGTGCCCGAGGGCAAGGAGCCGCTGATCTTCCCGCTCGCGGTGCCGCTGCTGGCGGGGCCCTCGGCGATGGCGACGGTGCTGCTGCTGGCCTCGCGCCAACCGGACCGCGTGCTCTCGTGGGTCGGGGCGCTGGCCTGTGCGATGCTCGTGTCGGGCGCGGCGCTGCTGCTGTGCGAGCGCATCCGCCGCCTGATCGGCGACTCGGTGGTCTCGGCACTCGAGAAGCTGATGGGCCTGGTGCTGACCGCGATCGCGGTCGAGATGATTCTGGCGGGGC
>JANYAJ010000424.1 GCA_025361385.1 Nitrospira sp. | reverse complement strand
GTCGCGACCACGGCTTTTCCCATGGCCATCGCTTCGACCACCGCAATCCCAAATCCCTCCATGAGTGCCGGGTGCACATACAGATCGAGGCACGCCAGGATGGGCTGAACCGGGTCTTGAAAGCCAACGATGTGTACGCGGTCGGCGATCTTCAGCTCCTGCGCGAGCTGCTTCAATCGATCGGCATAGTCGTGATCGTCACTGCCCACGATCACGTAATGCACCGTGGGGACCTCACGAACAATCGCCGGAAGGGCTCGAAGCATGACCTCATAGCCTTTTCGTGGAAACAGATTGGCGACGGTGCCGACCAAAACCGCTCCTTCCGGAACCCCGATCATCCGACGCATCGACTGATCGTCGCGCGTGAGTGGCTTCTCCGAGAGATCGATGCCGCTGTAAATAGTCCGCACCTTACTCGCCGACACCCCGCCAGCGATCAGCGACTGTTCAATCTGCCGAGAGATGGCAATGACGGCCTGGACTCGATCAAGCTGATACCGTCGAACCTTCGCCGGCTCGATTTCCTGCCGCACATGCGCCACGATCGATAGGGGCTTCGATAGACCGCGTACCGCCCTTACGGTATGGGGCACCCACCAGATATCGTTCACATGGATCATGGCAGGATCGATCTGATGCACGAGAACCTCCAGACGCCGAACCGCCGATCGGCGCTGAAAGAATGCACGGAGCTTTCTCCAGGGAGGGAGACTGAGCGCATGAGTGGGAACGGCGATCGCATGGAGCTGATCGTGGAAGGGACCTGTCCCTGGACAGACCACATGCGGCTCCCATTTGTGTCGATCGAGGGTCTGCAACAAAGCCATCAGATCGCGCTCCGCCCCTCCGATGGCTTCAACCCCATGCACGTACAGGATTCGCGTGGCCACTACCTGGCATCCGGGTGAGAGGCCGCCTGCCTGGTGACATCCCACAGCTTGGCATATTTCGCAAAGGTGTACATGCTGGCGAACACACAGACAATGAGTCCACGCACGCCATCGCGAAACCCACTTTTCAAGACATAGGTTTTGAGGAACACCACCAGGGGACGAAAGACCAGGTCGCTCCAGCGAACCTTCCTAACCTTCTTGGCCTTCTCCTGTGCCGCCAGCGTGGTATAGAGTCCGAACTTCTTGAAGTGATCCTGAATGCGCCGCTCCGTATGATGATCGAGGTGCTCGACCAATGTCCCAATCGCCCCATCGACAAGAAGGTTTTCATGCACCGCGACATCGTTATACTGAGCCATCCCCCGCCGAAACAGACGCACTTGATAATCGGGATAGACACCGCCCCCTCGCACCCAGGCCCCGTAAAAAAAGTTGCGCCGCGGAATACGATAGGCCACGGGAGCAGCAGCGGTCCATTTGTTAAGACAGACAGTGATCTCTTCGCGGAGATCCTCGGTCACCCGTTCATCCGCATCGAGGATCAGAATCCAGTCGGAAGAGGCCTGTGCCATCCCGAAATTCTTCTGCAGGCCGAAACCGGGCCAGGGACGCACGAATACCGTGGCACCACAGGCACGGGCCAACTCGACCGTCCTGTCACAGCTCTCCGCATCGACCACAATCAACTCATTGGCCCACCGAACCGACTTCAGACAATCGGAAATGTTCCGCTCTTCATTCTTCGTGATCACGATACATGCCACTGTTGTCCTATTGACCGACTCAGTCACAGATCCCCCCTCTGACAAGCCTGGCCCTATCCACGGAATCCCCGGCGCGCGACTTCCCTGTAAAAGTTCCAGTTGAGCCACCGACTCCGCCGAGGAGCCCAACGCTTCGCAGCCCCAATGCGTGCCTGCATGACGAGCGGATGCGACCCACCGAACTCCTTCAACATGGCATAGTCCTCGAACTGAAAGCTGTCGTGCGCCAGTTGCTTGGCCTCTGCGGCAGGAACCTGCCCACCATGATAGACGGTCACTTGCTCCCGTTTTTTCTCTGTCATCGTTTGAGGGTCCTTCACCCACCCATAGTGAAAAACGCGCCCGCCCGATGGGGCAATCCATTCCTTCGGTCCGCTCTGGAGATATTGCTGTCTCGCCTTGAGATGGAACCCCACTGCGTCACCACAAGATTCGACCTCACCGTTGTTCCGAATGATTCGCACGGCCTTGTGATAGAACCAGGGATTCGTTGTCCAATAGTCCGCAATAAAATGCAGATACCGGGACAAGAGCCCTTTCACATTGGGATTGCCCAGATGACGGCGCATCGCCTCTTGGATGGCAGGCAAGTCGTCCTCGTGGACGACCTCGTCAGCTTGAATGTAGAACGCCCAATCCCCCGTACAATGTGATAATGCAATGTTGGTCTGCTGGGCATAGATCAATCCATCTTTTCGTAGCGTTTCATCCCAAACCGACTCCACGATTCTGATCTTCGGATCGCCGATCGAACGAATCAGCTCCAGCGTGCCATCGTCGCACCGACCGACGTTCACGATGAACTCGTCGACGATTGGCAGGATTGAACGGATCGACTCCACGACCGGATAGTCGTACTTCACCACGTTCCGCACAAATGTAAATCCACTGACTTTCATGCGAACCGCCTCCTCCTGCCTCCCCACCACCCTCAAGCCCGTAGCCGCTTCCCGTACCACGTTCGTTTCGGCAGCCAAATATCCTTGATTGTTCGACAGCGTTCCTTGAACTGCATCAGATCCGCTTCGACATCGCCTTTATCAATCAAGACCTTTTCACGGCAGGTAAATCCATTATTCCAATACAACCCAATAGTGGAATATTTTGGATTGACCTTATAGAACCACCGTTTCATCGCCACGGACAGCCGTTCGAATACGTCGAGTACTTCGCCCGGATGATGATCTCGTTGCGAACGGCTCAAATCCAATCCCACACTGAGATGGAATCGTCGATAGGCGTGCATCTGCGCATGTTTGAACGTGAACTCGATGCCGGTCTCGGTCAGCTCACACATCCAATGATGATGAGAATAACCGCAGTAGCGGGTTCGTTCGATACCAAGCATACTTTCAACGATGCGATTCGGAGTCTCCAGGTACCCCGCCTTACTCACGCGCATCATCTCTTCGCATACCCACAGTGGATCGCGAAGATCCTCGAGCGTTTGCTTACAGATCACAAAATCGAACTGTTTGTCACGAAACGGCCATGGTTTGCGAGAGCAGACATCCCATTGAATCCATGTCTCCGCCGAGTAATGCGGCGTTGGCCACACATCACTCAGATACGGTTGAACCGCATAACGTTCAGGCCACGACAAAAAGTCCAGCACATAGTTGGCTCGACTCAGCGGCCTGATGCCTCCTCCTACATCGAGGACTAGGTCACTTGGCTTGATGAGTGATGGTAATTCTTCAAATCGAGCAGGCCTGACAAGCTCTCGTTCCATTCATGTCCCCTTCGTCTGGATCTCCACGGAGTGAGTATCCATAGGCACCCTCGAAATCTCCCAGAACTTCGCATACTTCATGAAGGTGTAATAGGCATAGAGTCCTGAAAGAATCAAGCCGGGCATCCCGTCGAGGAAGCCCACATGCTGCACATACATCTTGAGAAACGCTCCGAGCGGATGTGTGATCAGTTGATGAGAGGAAAACCGCTTACCTCGCTCCACCATGCGACGGGCCATCAAATCCGAGTAGCGATCCTGTTTCGCCACATAATGATCGATGTCTCGAAAGGGATATTGTAACGCGGAGCTCTTGAGATGCCCGACCGGTCCCTCGCAATCGAAACTCTCATGGACCAGCTCTTCGCGATACCGGAACCTAGCCTTTCGAAACAACTGCGGTTGCCGATAATCAGGATACCAGCCGCAATGTTTGATCCACCGGCCTAGAAAATAGTTCTTTCTGGGAACAAAGTAGGCATCCGACTCCGGCCCGCGTTCCAGCAACAGACGGATCTCTTCCTTGAGCTCAGGCGTCATCCTCTCATCGCTATCCAGGCTGAAGACCCACTCATGGGTCGTGAATGCCACAGCCTGATTGCGCAGATCGCCGAAACCCTTAAAATCGACCTGATAGACCTTCTCCGTGAACTCACGACTGATCACAGCGGTCTGATCGATACTATGAGAGTCCACGACGATCAACTCATCACCCCAGCCTGCCACAGACTCCAGGCAGGCCCTCATATTGGGCTCGTCGTTGTAGGCGATGACATAGACAGACAATTTAGACATGTACGACCCTTAACGGAACCGGCTGTTTCGTGACCCCAAGCACATGCTCCGCAACCGCTTCTACCGTCAGTCTGTCGAGGCAATCCCAATAGGGACAGGCTTCATAGATACATTTCTCGCAAGTCGGCACATCAGGCCGTAAGACGACTCCCTTGCCGAGCGGTTGCCAGCGAGTCGGGAGATTATTGCGCCGGGGATCGAACAAACTGACATTGGGCACGCCTAAGGCTGCGGCGATATGGGCCGGGCCGGTGGCTCCTGAGACCACAACGTGACCTGCTGCAATCACGGACATCAACTCGCGCACCGATAACTGTCCCATGAGATTGAGGACCGAGGCGGGAAGCGACGCGGCACTAGTCACGTGCTGCATAAACATCTCAGCCTCCGCTTGGCTTCCGGTCAACACGACCCCCAGGCCCTTCCGATGCAACTCATGCGCAAGTGAATGATAATGCTCCACACGCCAGCGCCTAGCGGCAAACCCGCCTGGATGGAGCACCACCCTGGGTGTCGCCAGGCCACGCAACCACCCTTGTCCCTGTACTCGTTCATCTTCAGTCAGCACGAGGCTCGGCGGAGAGACGATGCCAGGCTGTAACCCGAGCCCCGCGAGCATGCCGACGTTGTATTCGGTTTCATGTTTGGAAAAATCTTTCCGATGTTGATAGACCCGACGATTTGCCAACAGGCTATACCAGCGATAACCTGTCGCCACACGAATCGGGACCCGCGCCAGGAAGGCCGCCCACATCAAACGCTTGAAGGGTTTGAGAAAAACTACGGCATCGACGGCCTGGCGAAAGATCGACACCAGTTCGCCCAGAGATTCCCGGCCTGTGATCGTCCAGACCTCGTCGAGATCCGGATGGTGCGCCAACACTGGAGCGGCATATTCGCTAGAGAGGAAAGCGATCTGCGCCTCCGGCAGGAGCCTACGTACTGCGGAGGCGACCGGCAAACACAGAATCTCATCGCCAATCCCGTCAGGCCTGACCAAGAGGACCTTCATCGGGGAACCATCCTACGAGACCCCTGCGCTCGAACCGCAGCCAATACTTCTTGTGGCGACACCGCCCGCAAACATTCCAACGGCAGACTATTGTGGCAGGTCCGGCTAAAACAGGGCCTGCAAGGCACGGGCTCCGTCAAGACAATATGACCCGCTCCATAGGGACCGGTCCGAACTTCACTCGTCGGCCCGAAAAGGGCCACCACCGGCGTACCGACCGCCGCCGCGATATGCATCGGGCCCGAATCGTTCGTAATCAGCAGCGAGGCCTTGCTCAGGAGTGCCGGCAGCAATCCCACGGTCGTCGCTCCGGCCAGATCGATGGCGGGGGTCTTCATCTTTCCCTTCACCGCTGCGACATCCGCTCGCTCGTCAGGGCCGCCGATCATCACGACCGCGCCACATCCTTCTTGCTGCAGTCGATCGGCTACTTCGGCGAAGGAGGCAGCCGGCCACCGCTTGGTCGGCCATCGGGCGGAAACATTCATCGCCACCCAGCTCATTCCAGCCGTCACACCGGATCGGCTCAATAGTCGATCGACCTCATCATAATCGGTGTGTGGGATACGGAACCGGAACTCCGGCGTACCGGACTCCACCGCCCCCAAGGCCTTGGCCACAAGCAGGTAGCGATCAACCGCATGCATCTCCGATTGTGGGACCGGCACGCGCCTCGAATAGAACCAGGGACTTCCCTCGCGCCCATTGGCGAATCCCACAAGCAGAGGAGATCCGCTGAGCCACCCGATGGCTGCGCTCCGAAAGAGACCCTGCAGATCCACGACAAGATCGAACCGCTCGGCGCGAAGCGGGGCCACCTGGGAAAGCCACCCCGTGAGCGTCGACTCCACCGGCCAGACCCGATCCACCCCGTCGATCCGCTCGACAAAACCAGCCCATTGTCGCTTCACCAGCCAAGTCAGACGAGCCTTAGGGTATGCCCTGCGGATGGCCGCACAGGTCGGCATCGCATGCACGATGTCACCCAACGAACTCGGCTTGATTAATAAAATGTGGCGATAGTCTGGCATAAGAGTAGGGGTTCAGGCTGAAGCCTAAGAGGCTTCGGTCTTCAGCCCATCTACCTCAGTACGGTCGTTGCATCTTTCAGTATCCAATCCACTGCCTCAGCCATGGACGTCGCCACGGCATCCGGCATAGCCTCTGCTGCTTGCAGCGCATCGAGCGCCTGAGCATCCACGAGATCGGTCGTCAGAAGAATCCCCTTGGCGCCCACCCGCTTCGCCAATTGGATGTCGCGTGCGTGATCGCCAATTAAATAGGAACGTCCAAGATCGAGTTGCAACTCCGACCGGGCCCGCTCCACCATTCCGACATTCGGTTTGCGGCAGCGGCAGCCATCGTCAGGATGGTGCGGACAGAAATAGATCGCATCGAGCGCCACCTCTTCCTGCTCCAAGAGGCCCTCCAATCTGGCATGGATGGATTCCAAATCCTTGAGGGTAAAGATCCCACGACCGACACCGGATTGGTTCGTCACGACTACTAATTTTGCCCCAGCCCGTTTCAACCGTGCCAGGGCAGGCCCGACCCCTGCCAACAACTTCAACTCAGCGGCATCGCTCTGATAGCCAGGATCGTAGTTCAATGTTCCATCTCGATCCAGAAAGACGGTCACACCCTCCAGCGCGGCATGCCCCGCTGGAGGCAAGAGGCCAGCGGCACGAGGCAAGCGGTCGTCCTGTAAATTCTCTCGCCCTTCACCCCTTGCCCCTTGCCCCCCAACCTGTTTGATCGCTTCATCATAGACCTGATCAACCGTCACCCTGGTCATGCACCGATGATCGATGGGACATTCACGCAAGAAACAAGGCGCGCAATCGACCGGCTGCCGCACAATGGCATGGGCACTCCCGAACGGCGACGTGGCGCGCCAATCGGTCGGCCCGAAGATCGCCACGACCGGCACTTGAAAGGTGGACGCAATATGCATAGGACCGGTATCGTTCGTGACCAGCACTTCACAGCGTTTCACTGCCGCCATCAATTCACGGATGGTCGTCGCCCCGGACAAGACCAACGATTTCGACGACAGATTCGCCGCAATTTCCTGGCCCAACCGCTCTTCCCCCTTGCCGCCAAAAATGACCACGCTGACCTCTTGCCCACGAGACGTACGAATCGTATGACAGAGCCGATCCGTGACCTCGGCAAACCGTTCGGGCAACCAGCGCTTGGCGCCGCCATAGGTTGAACCTGGATTGATCCCCACCACGGCATCGGTGGGGGCGACACCGCCCTGAGCAAATCGGCCAGCCATGGCCTGTTCCTCCTCAGGAAAGACGACGAGTTCCGGTGCAGATGGGTCACCTGTGAGGCCCAGCGGCTTCAGCAGATCCCAATAATAACGGACTTGATGGACAAGTGTCCGGCGATCCGGCGCCGCGACAGGATCGGTCAGCAGCAGGCTTCGTGCATCCGTCGCATAGCCATAGCGCCGAGGCACACCAGCCAGAAAGGCGAGGAGTGCCGCCTCAAACGCATTCTGAAACAAAACGGCCAAATCGAAATCCTGCCGTCTCAACTGCCCCGCCAGCGCCCACTTACCGGAGAGCCCCGCATGACGTCCGTTCGTATCGTAGGTCAGCACACGCGTCAATGCCGGATGGCCGGCAAACAAATCGGCTACCCCCGGCTTGACCAACAACGCGATTTGCGCGTCCGGGAACAGACTCCGCAATCCGCGCAATGCCGGCTCACACATCACAGCATCGCCAAGCCAATTGGGTCCCCGCACCAGAATTCTTTTAATGAGTTCTTTCTCCACACGCCTCCAACAATTTCAGCCTTCAGCCTTCAGCCTTCCGAGAATCAACTGCCGCAGCCGATCTTCCCCGACGGTCACGTCCGTGATCAGTCGGACGGCCCACCAGGCATCGGTGGGTTGGAGCAGCGCCGCCAGCTTGCAGGCATCTTTCTCCGTCGTCACAACGAGTTCAACCTGAAGCGCTGTCGCTCTCGCTCGTAGTCGCTCGACATCCTGACTCGTATAGGCATGGTGATCGACATAGACCACTTCATCCAAAACCTTGATCCCTATCGACTCAACGAGAGTACGAAAGGAGCCGGCATGCCCCACCGCGCTACAGAGCAACGCGGTCTTTCCCTTGGACCAGGAGAGCGGCTGGGATACGCCGCTGACCACCGACCAGAGACTCTCCGGGCGAAACCGCACCTGGATCGGATCTGGCATTGGACCGATCACGGACTGCAACCGCCGGCACACCTCTGTCACCCGCGCCGGCACATCCGCTCTTGTGACGACAATCGCGCTCGCCCGTCCCGCCGCCTGAAGCGGCTCCCGGAGTCGACCGGCCGGCACCAGCGCCGCAAGTCCCTCTGCATCCGTCGCATCGACTAACAGGAGATTCACGTCGCGATAGAGGCCCAGATGCTGAAATCCGTCGTCAAGGATCAGGCAATCGACTGGGAATCGATCCAAGACCCAGCACCCGAGCTCATAGCGATCCGCGCCAACAGCCACGATCGCCCTAGGACAACGTTGCGCCATCAAAAATGGTTCATCACCAGCCTCGTTCGGACCGACCAATAACTGCTCGCCATTCGATACGAGCAGATACGGCTCCATACTGGTCCTTCGATAGCCCCGGCTGAGAATCGCCACCCTGGCCCCCTGCGCCAGGAGCCATTCGACCAGCTGAATGACCACCGGCGTTTTGCCCGTCCCACCCAGCGTGAGATTTCCGACACTCACCACGGGAACCGGTAATCTTCGCTGTGCAAACCAGCCCCAGTAGTACAGGAGCGCGCGCAGCCGTGCAACGGCCTCGTATGGGATTGCAGCCCACAACAG
>JANYAJ010000352.1 GCA_025361385.1 Nitrospira sp. | reverse complement strand
TACGAATGTGATTCGGGTGTTACACCGGGTGTTCGTTGCGAAGGGCGATCCTAAGGCGCAGAAGCCGAAGCTCTGGGAATTGTCTGAGGCACTGATTCCGCGTGGGAAAGGCTATGACTTCAATCAGGCGATCATGGACTTCGGGGCGACCTGTTGCTCCGCAAGGAATCCATCCTGTCGAGAGTGTCCGATGAAATCATTCTGTAAGACGTACCCCTTCAATCAGAAGTAGCCAGGGATGTCGGCTCGCTATGAAGGTCGTTGAAGTCGCTGCCGGGCTTATTTATTGTGAGGGCCGCTACTTGATTGCCCGGCGGAAACCGGGCGTACATTTGGCTGGTTTTTGGGTGTTTCCAGGTGGCAAGCGCGAGCTGGACGAAACATTGGAAGCCTGTCTGCAGCGGGAGTTGTTCGAGGAACTGAATATTCATATCGATGTACCGGTCCCCTTTCAGATCGTTCGGCATGAGTATGCGGAGAAAACTGTGGAACTGCATTTTTTCCATTGCCGGATCGAGAGTGGGGATGCCACGGCGATGGACTGTGTGGAGATCCGATGGGTCTGGCCTCACGAATTGGGAGGCTTTGAGTTTCCCCCGGCAGATCGTCCGGTCATTGAGGCGTTACAGAGGCAGACTATGAGGCAGGATTTATGAAAGTCGTTCTGGATATTGAGACCATTCAAGCACCTCGGAAAGAATGGGCCAGGTTGGCTGGGAAACTTTCGGTAGAGAATGAGTCCGAGCCGGCAGACCAGGGCTACGACTTGTTCACGGCGGGGGCTGCTGATGAACGACGGCGCATTGACGATGAGCAATATGCAAAGTCGGCTTTTGATGGCACGTTCAGTCAGATCGTCTGTATCGGTCTGTTGGAATTTTCAGACCAACTCGAGCCTCGTGGAGCGGTGGCCTGGTTTGGAGGGGATGAGCAGGAGCTCTTGCGGCAACTCTGGGGCCGATTGGCGCAGAACCGCCCGTCGCTCTTCATCACCCATAACGGCCTGGGCTTCGACCTGCCGTTTATTCGGAAGCGATCGATGATCCATCAAGTCAAGCCGAGCGTCGAGGTGAATCTCGCCAAGTTCAGGACGGAGCCTGTCTATGACACGATGGCAGTCTGGAGCAACTGGGATACGCGAGGGTGGGTGAAACTCTACGTGCTGGCGAGAGCGCTGAACGTCGAAACGAAATCTGGAAGCGGGTCGCAGGTGGCTGAGATGTGGGAGAAGGGACAGGGGCTCGAGCTGGCTCGGTACTGTCTACAAGATACGTATGTGACGTATGCCTGTTATTGCCGGATGAATTTTCGGCAGCCCCTGTCCAGTGAAGTGGTCTTGCTCCAACCGGAATTGCTGAACGTCGGTTGAGGAAGGTTAGCGCGTCTGTGTCGCCTCAGCTGTTTTCTTCTTCGGTACCGGTTTTGCCGATACTTTGGTCGACGTCATCGCTCTCATTTCCTCAGTTCGTTCCCGCAGTTCGCGTTTCATCCATTCCGATTCCTTGCGCAGCATATTGATCTCGGTATCCTTTTTGGCAAGCGCTTCTTTGGCTTTTCCCAACTCACCGATCTGCTGAGCGGTCAGTTCGCTCTCGCTCATATTGGCCGACACTGTCTGAGCTTTCGCCGGAGCAGCTGCCGTGATGGGTGCCATGGGAGCGCTCGGCGTGGCTTTTGCGATTGGCATGGCGGCAGGCATTGGCGCCTTGGCCAATGCATGATAGTCGATGACCATTGAGAGGGCCCCGGCGGCGCCACCAGCGGCATAGGCCTGGGCTGGCTCGATGCGAGCCATGGACTCAGGAAGGAAGGCTATCGGCTTGGCGCCCTTTCCTATGGTGAGGTAGATCGATCCCTTCGAGACATACATACTGCCCGTGGTGGGCTCAGAGCCTGACCCTGCCGATGAGGATACGCGGAACCCGACAAGCTGTTCGGGTTTCGCCTTTGATAAGCCTTGTGCGAGCAGGGGAGAAAGAAACTCTGCATCCTCATCGCTGAACACTCTCATCGGCTTGCTGCCACCAGCGGACATTTTCAAAGTTCCGCTCATGCCGTCATTGCCGTAGATCCCTTTCACGATTTTTGTAATGGTCTGTTGATCGATCACCGCCGGATGACTGGCTTCAAACGACCAATCGGTCACTTCCTCCAAGGTCACGCTGCCCTTTGTATTGTGCGCCAGTTTTGTCCCGCCGGCACAGCCGCTGATGGCTAGGGTAAGAGCGGCAATTCCGACGAGGCTCTTCAGGATAGAGTTCGGCACATTCCTTGGTCTGAGGTCGTTTGTCATCGAAGCGCTCCTTCTTTCAGGACGGGTGTGTGGGTCGATTTCAGCGAACCGCGATGCTTCGACAGCTTCGGAACTACCAGATTCCCAGGCCCATTAATGTCACGCTCAGTGCAATCCATCCGAAGAGTCCCATTGCAATGATGGTCTCAAGGCTTGTGGAGGCATCTGTTTTTTCGTTGGCGCTGTGATGTCGATTCTCGATCATGGCTCTTCTCCAAGGAGTGAGTGTGGGAAATGCGTATACGTGATTATTTGTGAAGCAAAGGCTATGCCTTCATATGGCAAGGGAGCTGGTGCAAGAGGTAAGGGAGGGTCTTGAGGGGGGAATACGGAGAGGCTGTCCCTTCTTTTCGTCAAGAAATTAGATTATGTATCAAGCGAGATTAGCATTGTAAGTTATTTATATTGCTAAATAAATATACATTTACTCACTTGATTATTCTTGCCGGTTGAGAAAGCGGAATGGTCTAGTTTTTCTGGAGATTTGTTGCGAATGGGGAGTGAGCAGGCAAAATGTGCCTGCTTATGTAGAGGAGTTAGAGGGCCTGTGGCTAAGGCAGATCTCGTACAGCGGTGTTCGTTTTTGGATCCGTATCTTGCCGAATAGTCTTTGGGGAAGGGATGGCCGGAACGATTTAATTCACTGGCGGACGTTCTGCGTACAAGGTTGTGGACGACGCATCGTAAATGGCAAGGGAGAGCATGTCTCCCGGCTTGGAAGGTACTGCGCCCTTATCCCAGATAACGGTGATGTTGCCATCTGATTTGCCCATACCCTGTGCGGCTGAGCGTTTGGCATCCCCCTCGACCAAGATGGGAAGAGTGCGCTTGAGATATTCCCGGTTCCGTTCATAGGAAATGTTCCGTTGGAGATCGAAGAGTCTCGTCACGCGTTCAGTCTTGACCGAATCGGGAACATCGTCGGGGAACTTGCGTGCCGCGATCGTGTTCTTTCGTTCGGAATATTTGAAGATGAATGCCGAGTGAAACCGTATGTCTTCGAGAAGCCGGTACGTCTCGGCAAAGTCTTCCTCGCTCTCCCCACAGAAGCCTCCAATGATATCGGTGCTGAGGACGATGTCAGCTTGCAGGGTGCGGATACGGTTGACCAACGTACGACACTCGTTATTGGTATAGGTGCGATTCATCAAGCCAAGGATGCGGTCACTGCCGGATTGAAGCGGTAAATGAATTTGTTTGCAGATACGGGGGTGCGACACGACAGCCTCTAACAATGAAAGCGGAAAATCTTTGGGGTGCGGGGACGTGAATCTCACCCGTTCGATGCCTGGTACATCCGCGACGGCTGTGATCAATCGTGCAAAGTCCCAGTTCTCGAATCGATATGAATTGACGTTTTGACCGAGGAGCGTGATCTGTTTAAAGCCTTGTTCGGCGATCCGGCGAGCTTCCTGCACGATGCCCTCTGGGTCACGGGAGCGTTCGCGCCCTCTCGTATAGGGGACCACACAGAAACTGCAGAAGTTGTCGCAGCCTCGCATGACGGCAATCCAGGCATTCACCTTGTCGTTTCGATCGGGTATAACATCGTGGTAGGTCTCATATTCTGAAAGGTCGACCGCGATTCCCTTTTGATCCTCTCCTTCTGCTTGGGAGAGCATGGCCTTTCGGATCAACATGGGCAGCTGGCGATAGGCATCAGGGCCGGCCAGCACATCCACTAGCGGCTGGATGTCCGTCAGCTCTTCTTTGAGGTTTTGTGCCATACAACCCAACACCCCTACGACCAATGGGCGTTGTCGTTTGAGTTTTTTCAGCTCAGACAAGTGTTTATAGACTTTGTTGTGGGCATTCTCGCGAATGGCGCAGGTGTTCATGAGAATGACGTCTGCACGTTCCCGCTCGTCGGTAAACACAAAACCATCCTGTTTCATCAGCGAGCGAACGAGTTCCGAGTCGTACTCGTTCATCTGACAACCGAAGGTTTCAAGGTGAACCTGGGTTGGTGCGATCGTGGGCTTCATCATTTCGAGAGGTTTGATCATAGATGCGCCATTATAAGGAGATCTTTGTGATAGGAGCAAGGCGCGTTAGCGAATAAGCGGCATTGTGATCTGGCCTTGGTTGAAGGGCTTCGTATCCCATGGTAGGATCTTGTCCGTCGTTGCCAGCTCACTATACCGTGAGTCTTTTGTGATACCTTTACCGCTGGTCGTTTCCATTCTCACCTTCTTTCTATTCCTCCTCTCTGGGGCTGGGGGATGGACGAAGGAAATTCTTCCCATCGAGCCGGATCTCAGTACCAGAATCGAAGAACATTACGATCACGAAGCCCGGCTCTTTCTCATGCTCTATTCTCTGCATGGGAACGGCACAGTCGATTATGTCACCGGGCGTCTCGTGCAGGAATATTCCAGGAGTAGTTACGGCAATCCTATCTATCAGACTGAGGCCTATCCCTTATTCTACTGGTGGAACCACACCATGTATAACGATCCGGAGCAGGATGGCGTGAACGGCAATGAACGGGTCTATCAGGAAAATATGGAATTCGATATCTCCCGCTATAAGCCCTGCAGCTTCAATGGGCAACCCTGCTGAGTTTCGCGGTGCGACTGCGTGACAATTGCGCCACGGCCTATGGCCAATGTTTTCCCGCCTGACCTTTTTTGAGAATCTCCAAGTCTCTCTTCTCTTCCGATGATATGCTACGTCCCCATGCATATTGAAACGACTCGATGAAAACCTCATCAATCATACAGACGCTTGCGAACCGGCGCATCGGCATCATGTTGCCTTTGGGGTTCGCCTCGGGGTTGCCATTGGCGCTGACATCCGGGACTCTGCAGGCCTGGCTGACCGTTGCTGGCTTTGACTTGAAGACCATCGGCATCTTTACGCTCGTCGGTCTCCCATACGCACTGAAGTTCTTGTGGGCTCCGCTGATGGATCGTGTGGTTCCTCCCTGGCTGGGACGCCGCCGTGGATGGATGCTCATGATGCAGCTTGGTGTCGCACTCGGCTTGGCGGCTATGGCGGTGACGGGGCCCGGTGACCGTCCTGAGATACTGGGAATGCTGGCTCTTGTGGTGGCGTTCTTCTCCGCCTCACTCGATATCGTGTTCGACGCCTATCGGACCGATCTGCTCTTACGTCCTGAGCGGGGATTCGGTGCAGCCGTGTGGGTGAATGGTTATCGATGTGCGCTGTTGCTGGCGAGCGCGGGCGCCCTCCTATTGGCCGATCATATTGGATGGCAGAATACCTATTTGTTGCTGGCTGCACTCATGGCAATCGGAGTGATCACGATTCTCGTGAGTCCGGAACCGCATGAACCTACTGTTGCACCGGCAAGCCTGGCAGAAGCAGTCGGTGGACCACTGAAAGAACTCTTTGCCCGTCCAGGGGTGCTCGGGCTTCTGGCCCTTATCGTCCTCTACAAGGTTGGAGATGCCGTTGCGGCCTCGCTGCAAACGGCATTTCTGATAGGGGGGATGGGTTTTTCTGTCAGCGAGGTTGGGTATGTGAAGGGTCTTGGTCTCGTGGCCACGCTCATTGGCGCATTGGCTGGGGGCGTCGCCATGGCCAAGCTCGGGATGGTCCGGTCGTTGCTCCTCTTCGGTGTCTTGCAAGCGGTCTCAAATCTTGGATTTATGTGGCTTGCCTGGATGGGGAAGAGTTACGCGGCACTCACGACATCCATTCTCGTCGAGAATGTCACCGGAGGCATGGGCACCGCTGCGTTTGTCGCACTGATCATGTCGCTCTGCGACCATCGGTATACGGCAACTCAGTTCGCGTTGCTCTCTTCCCTCGAAGCGCTTGGACGGGTGTTTTCTGGTCGCCCGTCGGCCGCCTTGGTCGAACTGGTCGGCTGGGCACAGTTTTTTTTCTGGTCGTTTCTCATCGCCCTGCCCGGTATCTGGCTGGTGTGGGCGCTCCGTGTGCAGTTACATCAAGAAGCCGGTCGCGATGCGCAAGCCAGAGCCGGCTCAGCTGATCTATGACGATTGGATGCGGCGCTGGAGGAACAAGACGAACAGCATGAGTGTCGGAAGGGGCGCCAGGACGAAGGGCACGAGCCAGACCCAGACATTCTTCCCGCGCATGCGGGCTTGGTCGATCATCCAGACAAACACCCATGCAATCAAGCCGACATAATTGAGGGTCATCCAGCCGGTTGCATAGTTCGTGAGGT
>JANYAJ010000349.1 GCA_025361385.1 Nitrospira sp. | reverse complement strand
CGCGCAACTCGTCGAGACTGTCTCCGACCTTAATGCCGATGTGATAAAGACCTCGACGCCTTCCGGCAGGAGGACCCGGCGCGTCACCGACCTGGATCAAGAGCAACTCATGATGCGTGCGGCCCGATGTCAGTGCGGCGGCAGCTCCGTTGAAGATCCGGCCCACTTCCTGAAATCCCAGCAAGTCACGATAGAACGCCAACGACCGCTCGAGATCCTTCACATAGAACACGACGTGTCCGAGATAGTGTGCTTTCATTTGAATCCCTTCTTGTTGGACAACGGCTGCTGGAGCATTGCTCTGACCGCCGCATGCGCCAACACCACATCAGCCCCTCGTTGAAGAGCATCATAATAGTGTTTGTCGAATCCGGTTCCCTCTTCCGACGGAGTCAGAAGTGTTCGGACCGATGCCATGAAGATGGCAGCCTCCGGGCCGTCAAATGACCCCTCCGCTTCAACGAGTTCATCAAGCCTGACCACCAATTGAGACAAGGGACGCAACCAGGAAAACCACGCATGGCCCAGCAGGAGCTGGAGGAATTCGCCGTTGGATGCGATGCGTCCGTACACTCGCTCATAGGACACACGTTCGTCGTCCAGCAAGGCTTTATGCAAACGCAGTAGCGCGAGGCGGAGTTGGTCCACATGCGAACGTCCCGAATCCGAACCAGACATGATCGAATCTCCCTCCCTATGACCTGTCCGCAGCCTTCGTACCGACTCGTGTCCCGACTGGGATGGCGGCTCCACTGATCTGGCCGGCTGCTTCAGAGACGAGAAAGAGCAGTGTCTCGGCAATGGATTCCGGCTTCGTCCAGGTTGACGGATCGGTCTGGGGCATGCTTGCGCGGTTGGCCGGTGTATCAATGGTGTTGGGCAGTACCCCGTTGACGGTCACCCCGGACCCGCTCAGCTCCAGCGCCAGCACTTTGATCAGCGCGAGGAGGCTCGACTTGGAGACAATATAGGCAGCGGCTCCCGGGAACGGTTCGACGGCTGCCCAGGCTGCCACATGCACAATACGGCCGGCCCCTCGTTCCACCATATGGGGGAGCACGGCTTTTGAGAGTAGAAAGGCCGCCGTCACGTTCATCGTCAGCATCCGCTGCCAGAGGGCCGCATCCGTCTCCTCCACTCGCCCCATGGCAAAGCCACCGACCAGATTGACGAGCGCATCGATGCGGCCAGTCTCCCGGATCACATCCTTCACGAGACGCTGCACATCGGCTTCGTCCGCCACATCGGCCTTCATCGCGGACCTGTTTGCGACCTGGGCCGACGATGGATTTCGATCTGCCGTAATGACCCGAGCGCCCGCCCGGGCAAATACCGGCATGACCGTTTGGCCGAGTGCCCCGGACCCTCCGGCTATCAATACGACTTTCCCCTTCAATTGCATCGGCACGTCTCCCTTGGAATGTCGCCTCTACTCTGTAGGCTCACTATCCAACTGATGGGCTTTCCGCCCGCCACGGGCGAGCGGATGTTCCGGAAGCTGAGCCCCGACCATGAGCTTCGCCAAATCCGCAGCGCGTACAACGAGTTCTTGTGCCCCTTTCCGAAGTTCCTGGCTGTTCTGTACTTCTTTGACGTTCCGTTCCATGTCCTCGGCACTCCAGCCTCTCGAATGCGCGATAAACGGAAACTGCGGGAACTGGCAGCCGACTTCGGCGAAAAAGGTCATGAGTTGTCCGGCCACCCCCTGGACGTTATCTTGCCCGCCCATGATGATGAATGCCGCCACCTTGTTCTTGAGCAAGTGTCTGTTGGCAATGGTCTCCTGATTCTGAATGCAGTTCATCCGCTCGACCATCTTGTAGTATAGGCTACTGGCGTTGCCCCAGCGGATCGGGGTTGAGATGAGAATGACATCGGCCCAATGCACGATGGCTTCGTACAGGCGATCGAGCTGATCCGTCGGATCCATCTGAGTGATCGAACAAGGCCAAGTACAGGCCTGGGCCGATTTGGAATAAAATCCTTCGCACGATCGAAAGTTCAATTCGCGGAGCTTAATGCATTGCGTTTCCAGCTTCAGCGCGCTCCTGGCATGGTCCAGCGCCACGTCCAACATCGCATCGGATGTGCTGTACCGTGGATGTTCCGTCGTCATCGCCGTCGTCGAGATCCCCACGACGCGGATCGGGCCGGCCTGGCGCACCACCGGGCGTGCGAGCGGATGAGGCTGGTGCTTCTGCTTCTTTCGCTTCGTCGCCGACGACAGGTCGATAGAGAGCCGGCCGTTCTCCACTCTGATCGCATAGGCCGGAACCTGATCCTGTTCGTACCCCGGTTCTCCTTGACCGGTTTGGCGATGAAATTTCCAGTAATGCCAGGGACAGACGACGAACTCGCCGTCGAGAGTGCCTTCGCCTAAGGGACCGCCGACATGGTTACAGGCGCCGGAGATCGCGGCAAACGACCCGTTCTTGTACGTGAGGGCGATCGGTGTTGCGCCGCACATGACTTCCTGCAAGGGTTTCGTCTTCAGTTCTTCGACACTTCCGATCTCCGTCCACTGCTCGTCCGGCATCAATCTCTCCTTCGACAGGCACTGTTCAAAAACATGTTACACATTAGTCTATTTGGACCGACACGGAGCAATTTACGGAGCCGACAAAGAACGTTCCGGTTGCTTGATCGACCGTCACGATTCCTCTTCTTTTCTTTGCCGTACAAGACGAAGTATGCCATTCACCTGAGGCCATCGTGAAATTTGGGGTCGGCCGCATGCGCTCCGTTGCAGAAGGGTTTGTTCTCGGACCTGCCGCAGCGGCATAGGGTTATGCGATTACGAATTTCGTGGGCCCGGCCATCGGCGCCGATGAGTTGGATGCCCCCGCGCACCCACAACGGGCCACTGCACTTCAGCGCCGGATCTTCGACGATTCCGATCGACTGCGGCAATTTTGGCTCGATCGGTTTGCCGGTTTCTTTGTCGATGGCAATCAATCGGCCGGCGGGGCAGTCGCCCACCTGCCGGATGAACTGCGCTCGCACCTTGGGATCATCGGTGTGTTCCACCTGGTTCCAAACTCGGCCGTGCGGATCGCAAAAGCGCGCGAAGGCGCACAAGCCCTCGACGTCGGCGAGCTGCATCGTCGGCCCGTCGAGCAGCTCCGCTTGTTTCATAACCGGCTCACGGCTGGCCATTTCAGTCCCGTCGAAGCCGATTTTGGCGTGCGTGCCGTCGCAGAACGGCTTTGTGTTCGATGCACCGCAGCGACAGAGTCCGTATTCCGCGGAGGCCGGAAACGCATCGCTCTCAATCCACGTAGTCGACTCGCCGTCGTTGTTGACTCCGATGGTCTGAAAGGCGAGCGGTACTGAACCGGAAACGAGGTACGGGCCATTTTTTGAAACGGTGATCTTGTTCTGACTGGACATTGGACGCTCCTTTCGTGGCTGGAACTTCCCTCCTGCTCTCACCTCGGCGGCCGAATTGCGCCCATCAACCTATGGTCGTAAAAGATCGTCTATTTGACAGGGGTCGACCAGGTCTCGTTTCAATTAAGAGTCTTGAACGTAATATGACTATTTCGCTAACCCCAACTGCTTCATGTACTCCGCGTTGTCCCAGAACAGATGCTCCTCGGCAATGCATCCCTTCTTCCACCTGGCAATGGTCGCCATCGGCATCTTGACCTTCTTGCCTGTGGCGGCAATCGTCTCTCCGTCAGAGAACTTCATTGGTTCGGAGAAGGTGGCCTCCATGGCTCCTGTCGTCACGGTCCATTCCCCCGAGCCGAACGCAATCGGATGCGCGGTGATGCGACTGTCCGGCGTGCCGTTGAAAAGATTGTTGATATCTATCACATGCTGTTCGATGCCCTCGGTCGTTCGTCCGTCTGGAAACACCACCTTCACATCAGGACAATGAATCTCTCGAAACAATTTCATGTTTTTTCGTTCGCTGTAGGCCTCAAAGTCGAGCTGATCGAACCGCTTCAGATTGGCCTGAACCTGGTCGTGCTTTCCCTTCTTTGCTTCCGTGGCTTGCGCCGCTCCCGCGAGTCAGAATGAGAGCGCAATGATCATCATCGCGCATGTCTTGCCCGAGATCTTCTTCATGTCTCCTCCTTTGTAGTCCCGTTCGTGTGCTGTCTTTGTGCTGCCAAACGAGCACCCATCAATAGCCCACTGTAAAGCGTTGACGGATATGGGCCGGCCGTTCTACTTCGTCGATCATCGCCACCGCATAATCCTGCGTCGAGATGTGACTCTGTCTATTTGCATCTACCAGCAACTGATCCGTTCCCAGTCGAAATTTGCCGGTGCGGGTGCCTGGCTGCAGCATCGCGGCCGGGCTCAAGCATGTCCATTCGATCTCATGTTCGCGGCGCAACAACTGAAGCACATCGGCCGTCGCACGAGCGGTTCCTTTCCACTGTTCAGGAAACTCAGGGGTATCGATCACGCGAAGACCCGGCTGAACCTCGAGACTTCCAGCACCGCCCACCACGAGAAGCCGCTTGATACCAGCCTTCTTCATGGCAGTAATCATAGTCTTGATGCCTTGCACGTGTTTCTCCCTGATGTCAGAATCGGTTTTGCTAGGGCTGAACGCACTGATCACGGCCTCATGGCCCGCCACCAAGCGAGCTACGTCGTCGGCGTTGTACACGTCGCCCTTCTGAGGATAAAGCCTGGCGTGCGGCGGTAACTTTTCCGGATGCCGGACAATAGCCGTCACGTCATGGCCGCGCTCCAACGCTTCCTGCAAAATCGCCGACCCGACAAAACCCGTCGCTCCGATTAGCGCGATCTTCATCTTCACCTCCCACTCCGCACCGGGCCGCTGAACAGAGTGCGACCAGGAACAGACCTTAGCTTTCTTGCCGGATCTTTAGTGATTTTTATGGCCCGTGTCGGCTCGGTGAACATCGATCACCGCACCCACTTCATTCAGCTCCACCGTCACAAGGGCGCCATCCGGGATGCCCTTGGTCTTCTGCCCTTGCTCCGTTAGAGGAAAGACTTTCTCACCATCAGAGGTTTGAAGCTTGATCTGTTGCTTCGTCATGCCGACGTGGATGAGCTTGCCGGTCACCCGTTGATGTGCTCCTTCCTTCCCTTTGAGGTGCATATCGACGATGTAGTTGTTCTCATCCAACACCACAATCACTTCATCCCCCGCTTTGAACGGCTCCTGCCCGTGACGTCGAACCATGTTTTCATTGAGTTGATGTGTTGCGCCGTTCGGTGTCGTCACCACGAGTGCCCCAGCTTTTTGCGTGACCACGCTGGTGAACTGCGTGTGGCCTCGTGCAAGATCCTCTGCCCCGGTCGCTGCGCTGACGACAGTCGGGACGATGAGAAGTGTGCCGATCAGCGTCGACAACGCAATGCGTTGAAACCTCGTAAAATGCATGGATTCCTCCTCTATGAGTTATCAGACAGGGTGTGCGCTCAATCTCGCGTGAACAGGGCGTCGGCATAGAGCCCCTTCCCCTCACCTGGCAGTTGTATGCACATCCTCGCGATGTGCAGCATCAGCCGGACCTTATGCCAGCCGGACGATCGGCTTGATCGTGATGCCCTTTTCGCTGTCTTCCGCTGCCTGATTGATCTGATCGAGGTTGTAAAACTTCACCAGTTTGTCAAACGGGAAGCGCCCCTGCTGGTAGAGCTCCACGAGGCTCGGGATGAAGAGATCCGGCACACTGTCGCCTTCGACGATGCCGATAATCCGCTTGCCGGTCGTCATGACTCCGTTCACATCGAAGCTGGCTTCAGTGCCCAAGGCCGGAGCCCCGACGATACCGCAGGTCCCGCGAATCCCCAGTGCGTCGATGGCCTGGCGCAGCACGGCGGGCCGCCCGCTCGATTCGAGCGTGAAATCGGCTCCGCCGCCGGTGATCTTGCGCACGGCTTCGATGGGATCGGTCTCGCGGCTGTTCACCGTATGGGTCGCCCCGAGTTCTTTGGCCAGCGCAAGCCGCGACGGGACAACATCGGCGGCAATGATGGTGGTCGCACCGGCCACACGGGCGGCCATCACAGCGCTCAACCCGACGGCGCCTCCGCCGAACGCGGCGAAACTGCTGCCGGGACGAACCTTCAATGCGTTCATCACGGCTCCCGCGCCAGTTTGAATGCCGCAGCCGAGGGGACCGAGCAATTCCAGCGGCGCAGTGGTCGGTACCTTGATCACGTTGCGTTCATGAGCGAGCGCAAAGGTGCCGAACGACGATTGTCCGAAAAAGTGGTCGTGGACCGCTCCCTGCTTGTCGTGCGTGGCAGTGCTTCCGTCTTCACGGGCACCGCCGAAATTCAACGGGTAGAAATTCGCACAGTAGGTCAGGTCGCCGCGCAGGCAGGCGGTACAGTGGCCACACCACATGTAAGTCAGCACAACATGATCGCCCACGGCGATTTTCTTGACGTGGCTGCCGACCCGTTCGACGATACCGGCTCCTTCATGACCGAGCACGACGGGCAGAGGCACGGTATAGAGTTGGTCCCGTGCCACCATATCGGTATGGCACATCCCGGTCGCGACGATCCGAATCAGGACCTCGTCGGGGCGCGGCTCGTCCAAGGTGAGCGTTTCGACCTGGAACGGTCCGCCTTTCTTGCGGACCACCGCCGCCCTGATCTCTCTCGTTTGCATCTTGGATGTGTTCGTCATCTGTTCGCTCCTTCACGCGCAATGATCATCGCATCCCGGACGACATGAACGCCGGGCTATCGGATACCGGACTTCCCCGGTGCGAGAATCCCGTTGGGATCCAGCGCCTTTTTGAGCGTTTTGTGGACGTGGCGCTGCACCGGACCATAGGTGTGCGCGACCTTATCCATGAAGGCCGTATTGACGCGATACGTCCCGTACCCCTCGGCCGAAAACTCCGTCAGCAGCTCATCGAAACACTGGTAGGCGGCCTTCGTCATGGCCGGATCCGTTTTGTCATAGAGCACGTCCACGATATGGTGCATGTCCCGCATGCCGACGATGAACTCGCCGGAATAATCTAATCCATACTTGCCCAGAATGCGCTTGGTCATGGCCATCTGTTTGAGCGTCTCGCTCCCGCGCGCCTGCGAGACCGGCGCGAACCACATGGAGCCGCCGCCGCCGCGCCAGTTGTAGAGGGAAAATTCCTTGAGGGTCATGTCGCCCCGCATCAAGGCCGCGCGGTACTGGAAGGCCGGGTCATCGCCTGCCTCTTGTTCCGTCAGAATCTTCGCCTTGCCCGATTTGCTGAATGATTCCGTCACGATCTTCCAGTTCACGTCAATCTGCTCCTGAGTTCCATACAAGGCCGCATAGACGTTCCACACTCCCAGCTTGTGATCCTTCATGATCTGCCGCACGGCCTCATCGGTGATTGCCCCGGGCCCGGTGACATAGTCGCTCCGCTTGGCCTTTGTCGGCGCTTCATAGAGCGCATGGGCGATCACGACCGCATTGGGAATGACTCCGCTGATGCGGAGCGGTCTGATGGTCTCCACAATTTCGACAATGTCGTCTTCCTGCTCATACTGGATGACGAACGGCTTGAACGCGGGAGGAGCCGGCATCAGCCAGAACCCGAACTTGGTGACGATGCCGTAATTGGACTGAGTAAAGATGCCGTCCAGGTACGGTCCGTATCCCCACTTGAAGACCTGCCAGGTGTTCGACTTCGGCAGCGAGCCCATCCCGGTGCGTAGCACCTCGCCGTTGGCCAGAACCACTTCCATCCCGCAGGCAAAAAGAAAATGTTCTCCATAGGGCGTGTATCCGACCCCACGATCCAGCGTATTGCCGGTCGGTCCGGCAATGGCTGAAGGCGCGGGACAGGACAGCCAGAGCGGGTATTTATGTTCCTGGATGTAG
>JANYAJ010000258.1 GCA_025361385.1 Nitrospira sp. | reverse complement strand
GAGGTATTGCCTAGCAACATGATGTCGCCCGCCAGACTCTCCACCGCAAAGTCTTCATCGACCGATCCCACGACCGTGCCTTCAGGCTCCGCGACTACGGCATAGTTCGCGGTGTCCGGGATGGCCCCGCCGCACGTGATTGCCGCAAGTCGCGCCCCTCGTCGGCCTTTGATACGGCGATTGATCCGATCGTGGAACAGATAGGCCAGACCACGCCCGCGATTGGTCGCAATTCCATCCGCCAACATCCGCAGCACCTGATCGAACTCCGAACGAGACAAGTTCCTATAGGGGTTGGCCCGCCGGCAGAGAGCGAACAGATCGTCTTCCTGCCAGGTCTGCGTCGCTGCGGCGGCCACCAACTGCTGCGCCAAAATATCGAGCGGAGCCGGCGGCACGGCAATGCGATCCAGGACTCCTGTTCGAATTGCACGCATCAGCGCCGCACATTCGAGCAAGTCATCCCTCGTCATCGCGAACAGTCGGCCCTTGGGAATGGCCTTGATCCAGTGACCAGCCCGGCCAACCCGCTGTAGACAGGTGGTAATCGCGCGGGGCGAACCGATCTGACAGACAAGATCCACGACACCGATATCGATGCCGAGTTCCAGCGAGGCCGTGGCAACGACGACGCGCGTCTTGCCGCTCTTGAGCCGTTCTTCAGCCGACAAGCGAAGCTGGCGCGAGAGGCTGCCATGGTGCGCCGAAACGACGTCGGCACCTAAGTCCAGTAGTCGTTCTTCCAGAGAGTGCGACACTCGTTCAGCGAGACGCCTCGTATTGACGAAGACCAAGGTCGAGCGATGCTGCCGGACCAGTTCGGCGATGCGGTCATAGACATCGGCCCAAATCGCGTTCGTGGCCACGGAACTCAGTTCATCCTTCGGCACTTCCACGGCCAGATCCATCTCACGCTTGTGTCCCACGTCAATGATCGTCGGCATCGGACGAGCGCCTACCAGGAACTGCGCCACAGTTTCGATCGGCCGTTGCGTCGCGGAGAGCCCGATGCGTTGAGGTTTCGTGAACGTCAACGCTTCCAATCGTTCCAGCGACAGGGCCAAGTGGGCACCGCGTTTATTCGGTACCACGGCGTGGATTTCATCGACGATGACGGTCCGAACCGTCTGCAGTAGTCGGCGGCTCTTCTCTGCCGTCAACAAAATAAAAAGCGACTCCGGCGTCGTGACGAGAATGTGGGGTGGCCGCTTGAGCATCTGCTGGCGCTCCGCCATCGGTGTGTCACCGGTGCGAACCAGTACACGGAGTTCGGGCATCAAGAGCCCGGCAGACAAGGCTGCGTTCCCGATTTCAGCCAGTGGCTGTTGTAGGTTCTTCTGGATGTCGTTGCTGAGCGCTTTCAGCGGCGAGATGTAGAGCACCTGCGTATGGTCATCGAGTTCACGCGCGAGGGCTTGCTTGAAGAGGTGATCGATGCAGGAGAGAAAGGCGGCGAACGTCTTGCCGGAGCCAGTCGGCGAGGCAATCAGAACATCAGCCCCCGATTGAATCGCCGGCCAAGCCTGCACCTGGACATCGGTGGGCTGGCCAACCTGCGAGTGAAACCATTCGTCAATGAGAGGGTGAAATTGAGAGAGGGGCATGGCACGAGGATGGTACCACGCCGCAAAAGGAAGCTCTACTGACTAGGGGAGCGCACGGACGTAGATGTCAGACGCTGCGGCAGCCCCAGGCACGAGAGGAGCTGTAGAAACAAAAGCAGCGACACTACCGTCGTCAATCATGACTGGTGCCGTGCTGAGCCCAACACCAGCAACACCTGAGCTATCTATCGAAACGGGAAGGGTCTGGCCATTTGGGAAGGCCACACTGGTCTGCGTATCGTGCCTGTATATTTGGGCACCACTGATTCCGGTCACCAGATTGCTGGAGGCAGACGCGAATGCGATAAACCGCCCATCACTACTAATCGTGGGCGTTTTACTTAAACCATCCCCAGCCGTTCCGCTATTATTTTTGGAGGCAAGGGTGGTCTGGCCATTCGGGAAGGCCACACTGGTCTGCGTATCGTGCAGATAAATCTGCTGGCCACTCACGCCTGGAACCAGCGTCGTTGCGTTCGCCTCATATGTAATGAACCGTCCATCTGCACTGATTGCGGGATTCGTCTTGATGGACCCATCGCTCGCTACACCACTATTATTTTTGGAGACAAGGGTGGTCTGGCCATTCGGGAAGGCCACACTGGTCTGCGTATCGTGCAGATAAATCTGCTGGCCACTCACGCTTGGAACTAAGTTCGTAGCAGTCGACGCAAAGGCGACAAAGCGCCCGTCTGTACTAACAGAAGCCGCATTACTCACTCCGCCGATACCTGCACTCCCAAGGCTGCTTTTTGATGCCAGACTGGGCTGACCGGTCTGACGATCATGCACATAGATCTGTTGTCCTACTACTCCCGCGATCAAAGTTGACCCCGTGGATGTAAAGGCTATGAAACGGCCACCAGTCCTGCTGATAGATGGCTCCGTATTTGTCGCGCCCGCCACGGAGTTTCCATTGGTATCAACCGACACACGATCGGTCCTCGGATGGATGGCAAACAGCACTGAGCCGGTCGCGGTCTGACCTGTGCTGTCCGTCACAGTGAATACGGCAGTCGGATTTTCAACTGCCGTCGGGATGCCGCTCACGACACCCGTGCCTGGATCGAGGACTAAGCCGGTCGGCAAGACTCCGCCAAATTGCATCCAGGTGAACGGAGCCGTTCCTCCTGTGGCCGTAAGGGTCGAAGTATAGACGTTGCCGACCACACCGAAATCGGCTGCGGTTGTCGACACTGCAAAGGCTGAAGTGCTGCCCCCGCCGCCGCCCCCACTACCTGGACAGCCTAAGAGTCCAAACCCAAGGGCCATGATCGACAGCACAGACGCAATGGATTTCATATGGGGCATTCTCCTACAAATTCATTTTTGGCGCAATGGTTGTGCCATCTTACGCAACTGTGAAAAGATGGACCAGCCTTACGGAATAGGAAGTATTGAATGACGCGACAGACAACATCACCGCTCATTGTGTTGGGATCTGGCTACACAGGACGTGTGTTGCACAGAATGGGAACCTCCCAAGGGAGGACTGTCCATGCCACCAGCGGGAATCCCTTGCACAACCTCGCCGACATTCCTTCGGAACAGCGCCTGAGGTTCGATTTGGAACAGCCCTCGACCTGGCTGAACATTCCTGTGGGCGCCGATCTCATCTGGTGTTTTCCCGCCACACCGCTCGAACAGGTACAGGCCTTCGCACACATGCTCAACGCGCCTTCTCGACGCATTGTCGTCATAGGAAGCACCTCAGCTTACGATGCACCAAGCCAATCGACTGAATACCCTCCGCCATGGATTGACGAATCCGCCCCACTCAACCTGACCAAGCCGCGCGTGCAGGGCGAGGAATATCTGCGGCAGCACCATGGCGCGATCGTGCTGCGCGTGGCCGGCATCTATGGACCGGGCCGGAATCCCCTCGAGTGGATCAAGAGCGGTCGCGTCGGATCATCAAGAAAATATGTGAACCTGATTCACGTGGAAGACTTGGCTGCCATTTGTCTGGCGGCGATCGAGAAGGGGACACCTGGCGAAGTCTACAACGTCAGCGACGGCACGCCACGGACGTGGGAAGACATTTGTCGCACAGCGCAGACACGCTGGGGAATCGCCGCGACGGGAAGCCGGAAAGAAGATGAAACGGGAAAGCGCATCAGTACCCGTAAGCTCGTGAGTGATTTACAACCTCGGCTTCAACATTCGGACTTGTACGCCAATCTGCAAACATTGATATAGCACCAGTGCACGGTTTTTCTTTGCGGACGGTCAAACTGGCTCTCCAACTAGGCCGCAGACGAGGACCAACCGGAGGCGTACCCTCTGGGGTACGTTGAGGATTGGGGCGAGTCGAGAACAACGTTGGAAGCCAGTTTCATCGTCCGCTAACGGAGGAGGGCCATCACGGCGAGACAGACGAGTAAGTTATTGATGGCGTGAGCCAAGATACCAGGCAACAGACTCCCGGTTTTTTCATACATCCAAGCCCAGAGGACGCCACTCCACAGGACGCTGATGAAGCCGACCAATCCATAGCCATGGGCGATGGCGAAGATGCTCGCGCTGATCAGTGCGGCGGGCAGGAAGCGGAACTTTCGGCGCAG
>JANYAJ010000230.1 GCA_025361385.1 Nitrospira sp. | reverse complement strand
ATGTCGCTGCAGTCGTTTGCCGGTGATTGCCTGATTAAGAAAGCGATCGAGATCGCACCTCTCGTCGACTAGATGAGAGTGGCTAGGTGCAGCGGCATTCAGGACAAGCGGTGGGCTCTTCTACGGCTTCGCATTCCTGGACTGTCAGGGTGAAGAGTTGTTCGCACTGCCCGCAGGGGCGAATTTCGAAGTAGGCAATGCCTTTGTCGTCGATGTCGGTGGGTAAGAGCAGCTCCAACGGATCATAACCGATCGCGCCGCCGTCGGAAAACTTCACGATGGCTAGACGGTCGTTAAAGACTTCGAAGACACCTTCCTGCCCTTTTCTGGCCAATACATGGCCGAGGACGAAAACCGGCTGTCCCTTCCGCTTCGTGCGGAGATCTCGTAAAGTATGTTGCGTGTCTGTGGCACAGGAAAACTGACCGGTAGAGCTAGTTCCGAAGATTGGTGTTGGCATAGTAGACATTCAGACGAGGCGATCGTTGATCATGTATCACATGGATAAAAATGGCGTCAAGGCAGTCAAGACTGCTGGAACAAGGAGTGTAGCATGGCTGAGGTAACGATATATCAGAAACCTACCTGCAGCACCTGCCGTCAGGCGGTGCAGTTGTTAAAAGAGAGCGGCAAGCCCTATACAGCCATCAACTACTACGAGAAACCCTTCACGAAGGCGCTACTCAAGAGCCTCTTAAAGAAGGCGGGGCTCACGCCCAAAGATGTCTTGCGGACCAAAGAGGAGATCTACAAAGAACTGGGTTTGGCCAAAAAAAATCTGTCAGACGATGAATGGCTCGACCTGATGATCGCCCATCCTGATCTCATTCAGCGTCCGATTGTCGAGAAAGGCGAGACGGTGATCTTGGCCAGACCGGCGGAGTCGATACAAGAATTGCTATAGCAGGCTGATGCGACAATCTCTCCAGTGGCATTCTCGCATCAGTCAGAGCCTGACGTCACGGACAATACCTGTGCCTGAACCGCTGCATCTATAGACATGGCCTGATATTCAATCAGGCCGGAATATCACTCTCATACCAAGGAAAATTGTCTATTTGAGTATGTTGATGGTCCGAACGAGGCGCGATGGCTGCTGGAGAGATTTTCTCACATTCTCACTCTGAGCTGCCGAGCATATCGTCAATCAGTGGCCGGTTGATATCGGTGCACCCGAGGCAGATCGTATCGAAGAGCGCCCCGTGGTCTGCAATAAAATTCCTGGCGTCGGGTAACTTCTCTTCCATGACCTGGTCATAACAGGTATCGCAGAGCATCATCAACCCGCGAGATACGGATACGGTTTTTCGTCCTGCGCTTCCGGCCATGCTGTTCTACACCGACCCTTTCTGCCTCGCGAGCCAAAAGTCTTCGGCTTCGAGATCGATTTCGCACACCGGACATTCGTACACGGACTCACCGGCTGGCAGTTGAATTTCCGTTTTAATAATTTTCCCGCGGCAGACATGATAGAAGCGTCCGCGCGCGTCTTCGTCATCCAGGGGATCGCTTTCGTAAATCAGCACCATCAGTCAATTCTCCATCAAGTGAGGCTCAGTATACTGGCGGACCGGTTCCATCCGCAACGGCCACTCAGTCTCTTCCCAAGCCGGAGTGGTGAAAATCATCTCGCCTGGCCCACATTCGATGACTCACAAGCTTATGGGTACCAGGACACAACTTTGCAAGAGGCTCAAAAATGTCGTCCAGCTAGGCCGCAGCGAGTAAAGAGCCGAGGCGTACCCTTGTAGCACGTGGAGGATCTGAACGATGCGAGAACGACGCCGGCGACCTTTTTCAGCCTCCTGCTACACCTGAAACTGAGCGTCATAGAGGCGCGTATACACGCCTCCCTGCCCGATTAACGTCTCGTGTGTGCCGTCTTCGACGACGCGACCGTGATCGACGACAATGATCCGGTCCACGCCGTGAATCGTCGAGAGGCGGTGGGCAATGATGATCGTCGTCCGCCCCTTCGTGAGATCGTCCAGCGCCTCGCGAATTTTGACCTCAGTCTCCGTATCGATATTGGACGTGGCCTCATCGAACATGACGATCGGGGGATCTTTTAGAATCACACGGGCGATCGACACACGTTGCCGCTGCCCGACTGATAGTTTGACGCCTCGCTCTCCAATCCAGGTATCGTAGCCTTCAGGAAGCGCCATGATGAAGTCATGGGCGCGAGCGACCTTCGCCGCCGCCTCAACCTCTTCCTGCCTTGCTGACAGATCACCATAGAGGATGTTCTCTCTCACGGTGCCGTTGAACAGGAACGGCTCTTGCTGAACTAGCCCGATCTGGCTGCGAAGAAACGCGAGGGGCAGATCGCGGATATCGTACCCATCGATAGTGATGGCGCCCTCTGTCACATCGTAAAACCGCATCAATAATTTGAGAGTCGTGCTCTTGCCCGCGCCGCTTGGACCGACCAGGGCAACTCGCTCTCCCGCACGGACGGATATGGTTACGTCATGCAAAATCGGCGAATCGAGTCGATAATGAAACCCAACGCCATGAAACGCGACGTCCCCTCGGACCCGGGGGACCGGGATTTTCGCGTCAGGCCGATCCCTGACATCCGGCACGAGGTCGAGGACTTCGAACACCCGCTCACTTGCAGCCAACGCATGTTGCAACATGTGGTTCACCGAGTGAATCTGATTGATCGGGACATAGAAGAGCGCCAAATACGAAGTGAACATCACCAGCTCGCCCACGGACAGCCGATGCTGGAGCACTTCCGCTGTGCCGAACCAGAGCACCATCGCCCCGCCAAGACTCCCGATCAGCATCATGCCCGGGGAATAGAAGGACCAGAGATACATGGCCTTTAACGTATCTTGCCGGCAGCGATCGCTCTTCCGATCGAATCGCTCCTGCTCGTACGGCTGACGATTGAACCCCATCGTCTCCCGGATACCGGCCAGCACGTCCTGCAAGAGGGCGTTCAATTCGGCGGCCCCCTTTCGAATGACGCGATAATGCCCATGGACACGCTTGGTAAACAGGGCCGCACCCACTATCAAGAGAGGGACCGGTACAAGCGCCAGCAAAGCGAGCTTCCAGTTGAGCATGAACAGCACAATCATGATCCCGATCAGCGTCAATCCTGCCGTAATGATCTCTTCGAGGCCGTCGACGAAGATGCGCTGCATATGCTCGGTATCATTCAAGACCCGTGACATGATCTCGCCCGTCGGGCGATTTTCGTAGAAGCTGATCGAGAGTCGTTGAAGGGCGGAAAACACCTGGACGTGCAGGTCATGGACGACCTGCTGTTCCAGTCCGTTATTCATCCTGATGCGCATTGATCCGCAAAAATTCCGCAGCACATAGGCGGCGCAGAGCGCGAGAAACACCCATGCCAGGAGCTGGACTTTCCCTGCCTGAATCACGTCGTCGATGATCACTTTGATGAGCCACGGCGGCACCAACTCGAAGGCGGTGGCTAACCCGGCGAACAGAAAGGTGCCGACCACCATGGCACGGTGCGGACTCAGGTACTGGAGCACGCGAAGGAGGGTTTTCACAAGGACGGTCTATTCACGGCGGGTTAAATGACCGGGGTCGTTTCTTTTTGCCAATAGCGACTGAACTCGGCGAGTTGCGTGAGCGTCGACATATCGGTCATCCGGTCCACGAACAGTTTGCCGATCAGGTGATCCATCTCATGCTGGATACAGACCGCATAGAGACCGGTCGCTTCGATATCGATAGATTTGCCATCACGATCCAGCGCTTGAACTCGCACCACAGCCGGGCGCGTCACCTTGCCGCGCAACCCGTCGACACTCAGACAGCCTTCCCAATTCTCCTCTTGCTGCGGACCATAGAACACGATCTTGGGATTGATGAGCACGGTATTGGGAAAACTGTCCTCCCCCTCGCCCTCACAACCCAGCACCACCAGTTGGATCGAGCGAGACACTTGGGGCGAGGCCAACCCGATACCAGGCTCATCCAACATGGTTTCAAACAGATCGTCGATGAAACGCTGCAGCTCTTTCGTGCGAATGTCGCGAGGATCTATCTTCGCCGCGATTTGACGGAGGATGGGATTACCGAGCTTTGCAATCGGAAGAATGGCCATGGAGCGTACCTACAATCCTTCTAGCACGTCATGAGAGGAGCGTGCGGTCTCAGAAAATATAACACAGGGTTTTTCAGCCTCGCAAGGCGGAGGCCGCGAGAGAAGAAAGGAGGGTTCGACGTTCACGGTTCGAGGTTTCCTGAACCTCGAACCTCGAACTTTGAATGACGCTCAACTAGCGCGGACGCGTCGATCTCTTCGGGTCCGGCATTTCGAACGTATCTTTTTGCCCGTTCCACCATTCCGACCATTCGACCGTCCATTCTTGACGGTCTTGCTTGGACGATGTCTCCCAATCGTGGAACTCGCTTTCATGTCTGGTCAAAATCCAGAGCGACTGCACCGCCGAAAGGGCCACGAAACGTTCCTCATCGCCGATCGTTCCGATCAGAATGGGGACGACAGCGTTCTCCCTGACATAGCGGGACTCAAAGGCGGCCGCTTTCCGAATCGACGAATTCTGATCCTTCGCCATCACCTCAATCGCCTCCACAGCTTTGGCCGCGTCCAATCGCACCGCCACCCGCAACGCATGTTCGCGCACCCGCGGGATCTCATTCGGCTCCTTGGCTGCGGCAACGAGGGCAGGAACCGCTGAGACCGCCTTCAACATCGAAATCGTTTCAATCACGTTGTAACGAATCCGCGGGCCAGGCATGGTCAGGCCCTTCACCAGAACCGGCACGGCAGGCTCGCCGAGATGCACGAACTCTCCCATCGCCCAAAACTCTTGCTTGCCCTCGAGCAATGGCAGGAGCGCTTCCGCACGCTGGACTTCTTCAGGTGTTAACGGTTTTGTATTCTGTGGAACGGACTCAGCCAGAACGTCCTGTCCCTTTGGAGGCGCCTCGTAAGGGACCTGAACCGGAATGATCCAGGCCTTTCCCAGGGGCTCTGCCCATAAGGGTTGGACCGTTCCTAGGAACAGTGTCAATAATAGGATTCCACAGGAGTATACCTTCCGTTGCTGCATGATCATTTCCTTTCCTCCTCTTCACCAATGTGCTCATTTCGCCGATGGACAATTTCGTAGAGCACCGGCAAGACCACCAAAATCAGCACGGCTGCTGTCAGCATGCCTCCGACCACCACTCGTGCGAGCGGTTTCTGTGCCTGCGACCCAATGCCGGTTGCAAGCGCAGCCGGAAGCAAACCAATCGCGGCACCTAAGGTCGCCATGAGAATCGGTCGCATCTGCACGTCGGCGCCCTTCCGAACGGCCTCCCGAAGGGTCAACCCCGTGCGACGAAAATCTTCGATGCGGGAGATCAACAGGACCCCGCCGAGGATGGCTACCCCGAGCGTCGAAATCACTCCGACCGCGGCAGAGATACTAAAATTCGTATGGGTGGCGACGAGGGACAGCACACCACCAATCAACGCAAACGGGACCGTACTCAAGACCAGGAGCGCATTCTTGATCGAGTCGAACGTGGTGTACAACAGAAATAAAATGATCACCAAGCTAATCGGCACCACCATCGCCAATCGCTTCTGTTCCTCTTTCAGCTGATCGTATTGACCCGCCCATTCCATCCGATACCGTTCGGGCAGCGTCACCTCTTTCGCCAGGAGGGCTTGCGCCTCTTCCACGGTACTCTGAAGGTCGCGGTCCCGGACACTGAACTTGATCGGAATATACCGCTCATTATTTTCGCGATAGATGATGAAGGCGCCGGTCTGCGTCGTAATGGATGCCACTTGCTTCAAGGGAATACGGGCCCCATCCGGCGTACTGACCAGAATGTTTCCGATCGCATCGACATCCTGTCGAAATTCCGGGAGAAAACGAACCACGAGATCGAATAGGCGCTCTCCTTCATAGACCTGCGTGACCGCCTGCCCCCCGACCGCGGCCTGGACCACGGCATTGACATCCGACACTTGCAGCCCATAACGCGCGCTCGCCTCACGATCAACCTGGATCAACAGATTGGGTTGTCCCACGAGACGGAAAATCCCCAGGTCCTTCACGCCTTTGACCTTCTGCATGACATGCTCGATCTCGGTGGCCTTGGCCTCCATCGTCTTCAGATCGTTCCCGAAGAGTTTGATGGAGTTCTCTCCCTTGACCCCCGACATGGCTTCTTCCACATTGTCCTGGATCACCTGCGAAAAATTGAAGATGATGCCGGGAATATCTTTCAGCCTCCCCTCGATCTCTTCGATCAGCCCATCTTTGCTCAGGCCGGGGCGCCATTCTTTTTCCGGCTTGAGATTGGCCAGAAACTCCGCGTTGAAAAAACTCGTGGGATCGGTGCCGTCGTCGGGACGGCCCAAC
>JANYAJ010000229.1 GCA_025361385.1 Nitrospira sp. | reverse complement strand
CGCCAATACGAACTAGCAGAAGGATGCCGTCATGGGTCTGCTGACGGCGCATGCCGCGCAGCATATCCAGCAGTTTCAATTATTGAAAGAAGGCGATTGCACACATGAGCGTGACACCTGGACGGGCAGGAAGACACATATTTATGTGGTGGCTGATATTGCTGACCACTGGATTGGCCGCGCAGTTCCCGAACAAGTTCTAAATCGATGACTGAGGGCGGCAGGCCTTTGTTCTGACCGATTCTTCGGCTGGCCTTCGACAGCCTGGGTGCGGTGTCACCGCACCCGGCTGTCGAGCGGTCCCTGAGCTCCATAGGCTTGTGCATTGATCGCCGACAGGGCCGGGCGATCTCTCAGCGGTGAAAGTCCTGCTCGAGTATCCCGTACAGTTCAACCTCCACAAATTCGCCGAAACGCCTGTAATGTTCTCGCATCCTGCCTTCGTACGTCATGCCGACTTTCTGAAGCACCCGGCCTGATGCTGGGTTGCTCAGAAAGTGTGTGGCGTAGATCCGGTGCAGCGCTCGCTGGTTGAACCCATACGCGAGCACCGCCTGTACCGCTTCCGTCGCATATCCGTGATTCCAATAGGGCAGGCCAAGCCAATAGCCCATGCGTGCATGCTGGTGCTCGGCAACGATGGCCAACCCGATCGACCCGATCAGGATGTCCTGCGCGAGGAGCACGATCGCAAAGTTGACGAGTGTATCGGCGTCGAATTCATCCTGCTGGCTCGCGATCCATTGCTCGGCGGTGCCATCGGGATAGGGATGGGGGAGGAACGTGCCCGCCGCGACCTCTTTTGCTCCAGCCAGCCGTTGCACCTCTGGCGCATCACGCAACTGAAATTGTCTGAGCAAGAGTCGTTCGGTTCTGAGGGTAGGGAACGGAGCCATGGTCGTGATGAAACCACAGATAGGACGGCCCTGACAATCACGTCCGTCTGCGCACTCCGTTCGCATCGAGACATCGGCTGCGCAGATCCCCTCGTATATTGCTGATGGCAGTTGATCGGGCTGCTGACAACACGTAGACTACCGCGATTTTCAGGGTGTGTCTTCTTGCTCTATGACTGACCAGATGACCGACCGATCACGGTATCAGGGACCCGCGTTCTTTTCGTACGGATTCAGACCGTTCTTTCTGAGTGCGGCGCTGTTTGCCGGACTGGCGGTCCCGGCGTGGATCGTCATTCTTATGGGAGTCCATGATCCGGAGCTCCTCTCTGCTGTGCGGGACTGGCATGTGCATGAGATGGTCTTTGGTTTTCTGCCTGCGGTGATCACCGGCTTCTTGCTCACGGCCATTCCTAACTGGACCGACCGTGCGCCGATCAGAGGGAACGAACTGTTGTCGTTGTGGGCCGTGTGGTTAGCCGGACGGGTGGTGATGGCCGTTCCGTTTCTTTCGCCGCTGTTGTCCTCAATCATTGATGGGGCGTTCCTGGTCGTCCTGGCGGGACTAGCCTGGCGAGAGATCATCGCAGGAAAGAGTTGGCCTCAAGCACCGATCGGAGTTCTCGTCAGCCTCTATGCCTGCGCCAACGTCTTGTTTCATGTATGGACATTGAGCAACGCCGAGACGGACCCTGCCGAGCGAATGGGTCTTGCACTGGTCCTGGTCCTGCTGTCGCTCATCGGTGGACGCGTCACCCCCAGTTTCACTCGCGACTTTCTTGCCGAGCAGGGTCGGACTGAACAGCCCGCGCCTTTTTCGCCTGTGGATGGACTATCGGTTGTGCTCGTAGGGATTGCTGCTCTGTGCTGGATTGTTCAGCCGCAGGCTCTGGTGACAGGCTGGTTGTGGGAGGCAGCCGGGTTGCTCAATCTGATTCGCCTGTTGCGCTGGTATGGGTGGCTGACCTGGCGCGAGCCCTTGGTGCTGACGCTGCATGTAGGCTTTGCCTGGGTGGTATTGGCCTTATTGGTCATGGGCGGCGCCATTCTTGGTGTAGGCCTACCAATAACCGATGCAATACATGCGCTCACAACCGGCGCCGTGGGTATGATGACCCTGGCAGTGATGACTCGCGCCAGCCTGGGCCATACGGGTCGCCCCAAGCATACGGGGCCCCTGACGGTCTGCCTCTACCTCTTGGTCAACGTCGGTGCGTTGTTGCGGGTTTTCGGGCCGTCCCTCGACTCCTCCCACCTTGTGCTTGGACTCGCCGCGATGAGTTGGAGCGGAGCCTATCTGCTCTTTGCCCTCATCTATGGGCCGTTCCTTCTCCGTCCAAGTCTCGACGATTGACCGACGATTTCAACAGCCTGCGAAACTACATTGAGGATTGGGAGACCTATGTCACAGATAGATTTTACGGAAAAACTGGCTGAGGGGTTTGGAGCCTACAATACAAAGGTCGGTCAATGGTGGGTGGATCAGGCGCGCAATGCGGCGCATGCGGCCGCATATATGAATATTGCGAGCCTGGTGGCCAAGTGCGCAAAAAAGGAGAGCGGGCTGATCATCGATTACGGATGCGGCACCGGCTTCCTGATGAAACAGCTCGTCCATCTCCTCCCGGCCTGGGAATTCCTCGGCATCGATGGGTCGAAATTGATGCTGCGTGAGGCGGAGACC
>JANYAJ010000145.1 GCA_025361385.1 Nitrospira sp. | reverse complement strand
TATTCACGTATGCCTCAGGTCTTCGGGCCTCCGCGCGCCCGTCTCGCGACGCGGCTCGGCGCTTTCGTGACGAACCGTCATGAATAATGTGGGCTAGCAAGAGGCTGGAAAAATCCGCCAGCCCGAAAACGCTGAGCGGTGAGTGATGAACGATGAGCAAGGGAGTGTTCTCACTTTAGTATTCTGCGTTCATCGTTCTGAGTTCGTTCAGTGCGGCCTTGCTTGGGAAAAGGCGCGTCTTGACGCGCCAGGGTTGGGCGGGTGAGAAGTCTGGCCTTTTTGAGCAGCCTCTAGAGATTGTGGGTTGGAGAATGAGGAGAGGACGCCTGTGATCAAGCGAATTTTGTTTGCGACAGATTTTTCCCCGTGGGCCAGGCGGGCGGAAGACTATGCCTGTGCCCTTGCCTGTTCGTGGAAGGCGAGCTTGACGGTGGTCAGTATCGCAGAGTTTCAGCCGGGCCTTAATCCCGACTACCCCATCAATCAGCAATACCTGGCGGACCTGCTCAAAACGGCGTCGTCGCAGCTTGCCGACCTCAAAGGCCGTGCGGAGCGGCGAGGCATCACGGTCACGATCAGGGTGGAAACGGGCATTCCGAGCGAAGGGGTGGTCACTGCGGCGCAGGCGGAAGAGTCAGACCTGATCGTCGTCGGGACGAAGGGCAAGACCGGCCTTGCGCATGTCTTGTTGGGCAGTACTGCCGAGCGGGTCATTCGCGGAGCTCCCTGTCCTGTGCTGACGGTACGAACCGATCAGGCAGACGCTGAACGGGAGGAGCGAGTCCTGTCGGGGCCTATCGTCCTGGAGCGTATTCTCGTGCCGGTCGACTTTTCAGATTGTTCCCTCCAGGCCGTGGAGTACGCGGCAGTGGTGGCGCAGCAGGCCAAGGCTTCCCTCATGTTGCTGCATGTGTTGGAGCCGGTGTCGTATGGCTTGGATTTTACGCTTGGCCATAGCAGGACGCGCGAGCAAGTGCGCGAGACCTGGACGAAGCGATTGGAGGAGTTGGCCTCTTCGCTCAAGATGACGGGTCTATCGGTCACGTTTCAACTGCGGGGCGGCGTTCCGGCTGATTCAATCTTAGATTCAGCCCAGACTCTGCCTTGCGACCTGATCGTGATGGGTACGCATGGACGCCGCGGAATCTCGCATGCCTATTCCGGCAGCGTGGCAGAGGCTGTCCTGCGAAAAGCGCCCTGTCCTGTCCTGACGGTGCGGAGTCTCAAGCTCGGACCCGGCCATAGCCGGGTGATTCCGGCAGCAATGTCTCCCGTAACGCACAAGTAACCAAGGAGTCAGTGATGATGGGCACGAGTAAACCAACGGGAAAAATGAAAGCGTCGAAGCGTTCGGCTGTGGCGGCATCGCCACAATCTATG
This sequence comes from Nitrospira sp., assembly GCA_025361385.1. Lineage (GTDB taxonomy): Bacteria > Nitrospirota > Nitrospiria > Nitrospirales > Nitrospiraceae > Palsa-1315. Next base: position 1,786 of record JANYAJ010000145.1, on the reverse strand, counting down.
GAGCTGCCGGACGGCCTCTGGGAGCGGATTTCAAAAAAAGCATTTGAGCTGTGGCAGGAGCGGGGCTATCGAGACGGACACGATCTTGAAGATTGGTTTGATGCCAAGACCATCGTGATGGAAGAAATTGATGAAGCTCGCGAGTGAAACGACTGCCGGCCTCTGGGTGCCTCTCGCTCCCTCGCTCGAGGCGCTGCTCGAACGACTGGAATCCCTTTCGTTGGAGCCGGGGTTCGCTGCTCAGGCGCAGATAGCATTGCGTCTCGCCCTCCAACCCTATCGTGAAGGTGGTGCCGGGGCTCTGATGTCCCCGCTACAACAGGAAACGACGTTAGCCAACCTCGTCCTCTATGCCGACTTCTATCCGCAGGACGGGCAAGCGACGTTGATCGAACAGTTGCGCGATGTCATTACGGAACATATTCCGCAAGAGGAACGAGAGTGGTTAGATCCGCTGAAACATTCGGCTCTCGATCTGGTCGAATTCTTATCGGTCGACGAGCGGGATCAGCGCCTGGTTTTCCGCTCGCTAGGAAATGCGCGGGTCTATCGTGTGCCGGACGGAGCCTTCCGCGAGGGGTTACAGCCGGGACAAGTACTATTGACGCGGCTGATTCGCGAGCCGGGGGATGTGGAGTGGGAGCGGGCGGTGATTGCGGGCGCCGCGATCCGGTTATCCAACGAGGACGGACAGGGCCTACTGAACGCCGCACGGGACGATCAGCGACAGGTGGAAATTTCTGCCGGATCGTTCGAGCTCGGTGATTGGCCGGAATTCGCCAAGCGCTATGGGCATATGTTGCTGTGGACCTTTGCCCGTATGCGGGTTGCCGCGCTCGTTGATGCCGTGCGAAGTATTCACTATGTCACAGAAGGGGGGCAGCCCTATCTGTATGCCTTGGCGCTGTACGATCATGTCGAATACGGATACATAACTGAAATGCTCGCAGGTCTTGAAGGATTCGAGCGGGCAGCATCGGCCCGCCCGCCCGGTGAAGTCTCCCCCTCGAAGGACGCGCAGCACTTCGTGCAGCGAGGAGCATACGGAGGCCTTGAATCCGCGGTGGTCGCAAGACTCATCCTCACGGCAACCCAGCTGTGGGTGGAGTGCGATTCGCGTGAGCGTCTCGATACCATCAAGCATACGTTGGCGGCGACGTTCGGATTCTCTTTACATTTCCGGGGCGAAACCTATGTGTCACCGCCTCGACAGATCAAGGAGTCCGAGTTGGCCGTTGAGGAGCCTCTGACGCTGGTCATTTCTGTGGAAGAAGATCGAGCCCTCCTGAACGGGTTCTTGGAATCTCTATATTTAGCATGGGCGGAACGGGACTGTCCGTCGCTGGGCAATCACATGCCGCGTCACGCCGCTACGTCAGAAGCCGGTCGCAAACAGGTCGCGGCCTTGATCGCCGACATGGAGCGACAGGACCCTGGAATCAGGCGCGCGGGTCAGGCATCATTTGACTACAATAAGCTGAGAGCCCATGTGGGACTCGATTAGGTGACGCGATGACGACTCGGCACAGCTCAAAATTTGCCGAGGTGCTGGAACGCTGTCGCCCTGTGCCGCCGGCCAACTCGAACATCCTCAAAACGCTTCTGGCTGTCCAGTCTGCTCTCAGCCATGTGCCGACGAGTGCCATTTCTCAGATTGCACAGGTGTTAGGCGTGACGGACGCCCAGGTTGCCGGGGTCCTGTCCTATTATTCTGACCTCCGAACTCAGCCCCCTGGCCGTGCAGGATTCGCCCATACATACGCGAATGAGGTGCCGGCCAGGGGGC
>JANYAJ010000122.1 GCA_025361385.1 Nitrospira sp. | reverse complement strand
GGGTCGAGGTCTTTCTTCTCGGCGAAGGTGATGGCGGGCTTGAGGGTTGGGGGCATCTTGTACTAGATTATCTCCCAGAGACAGCAACAAAAATCACGCGGAGTGTACGAGGAACATCATGACAACGCAAGTCCGTAGCTGCCCCAAGTGCGCTCAACTAATGTGGCTTACAGAGGATCAATATGAACTCCTCGATGAGGCGACTGTTCGAGCCAAGTGTCCACACTGTGGGTCGAGCGTTCGCTTTGCCCTCGTTTCGCAGGGAGCCAATGCGGCTGGCCCCAAAATGGGCCACTGATCGCTTTGCGAGTCCTGAGCATAGAGTTTGAGTTACGGCTAAACTCAGGACTCTCGTCACATTCCTCGCCCCGCGCCGTCTAGCTCAGGCTTGTTGCCTGGAAGGATCTTGTTCAGCACCGCTCGATACTCGCCTGTTCGCTTTTCATCGATCCGTCCAATCTCGATTTCTTTATCTCGTTGCATCCGTTCGAGATGGTCGAGCACCGTCAAGAGCGGTTGGACGGAGCCGAGTAATCGACCGACTTCGAAGGCCTCCAGCGATTCTACGAATAAATCGTTCAAACCTTTATAGGCAGTTCCAGAGCTCTGGTTGCGGAAGCGAGAGACGATCTCTTCATATTCCTCAACGGCCTCAAACTTAGGCTTCACCCCGGTGGGCACGGCCGACAAATGGACAATCGGTGGCAGATTGGCGGCATACACTTTTAACTGAGCCACCAATCCACCTATCGCATCGAGTACATCGGCTGTTTGCATGACATCATCCTTCGCGGGGGCATTGCTTACGCCAAGTTGAGTGGCCTGTCAAGATTTCTTAGCACCCAGAGGAGGTGTGAGCGCATCGAGTGCCTGCACCACCTGCTCCATATCGGTGGGAAAAGGCTTTGTATATTCCTGGAATTCTCCCGTAGAAGGATGACGGAATCCCAGAGTCCTTGCATGTAGCATGACCCGGGGGATCTCAACGCCCTCGACCTCGCAGACTTTTTTCCCCCCATAGGTCTGATCTCCCAGAATCGGATGGCCCAGAGAGGTGAGATGGACACGGAGTTGGTGCGTCCTACCTGTGCGAGGGTACAAGAGCACATGGGCCGCCAGTTTGCCAAATCGGTGGTCGACTTTGTATTCCGTCACGGACTCCTTGGGTCTCGCCGTGTGGGCGGAGAACTTTTTCCGTTCTTTCTTGTCCCGACCGATGGCCAAGTCGATCAACCCATGTCCTTTTTTCGGCACGCCTGTGATCAGTGCCTCGTAGACACGCGTGATCGTATGGAGTTTGAATTGAGCGGAAAGGGCACGGTGGGCCTGGTCTGTCTTGGCAATTACCATCACCCCAGACGTATCCTTGTCCAGGCGATGGACCAAACCTGGCCGCTCTTTCCCTCCGATCGTCGAGACCGTACCGCCGGAGGTCTGAAAGTGGTGGAGGAGGGCATTCACCAATGTGCCTGCCCAATGCCCAGGCGCAGGATGGACGACGAGGCCGGATGGCTTATTCAAGAGCAACAGCACATCGTCCTCATAGAGGATCTCCAGAGGGATTGCCTCACCTTTAAGTTCCAGAGGCTCTGCTTTTGGAATGTCGAACGCGATGTTGTCGCCTGGCTTGATCTTTTGGCTGGGTTTGACGGCCTGACCGTTGATCCGCACCCGTCCTTGACCGATTAATCGTTGCAGGGCTGATCGCGATAAATTCGGCTCACGATTGACCAGAAAGACATCCAAGCGTTTGGGTTGCTCACCGGCTGTTACAACAAATTCTGTGATCATTGGACGAATCGACCTCACCAGTAGGTTCAGGCCACGCTATTGTAGCGCGAGGCGAAATTGCAATCTGGAGGCTTGCCGAATTGGTTGCTCCAAGAGGCGTAGGGAGAGGAGCGAGTCTGAACGATGTGGAGCAGAAAGCTATGCGTGAGCCTTGCGGGTACGGTCGGCGATCTTTTTGCGGAGTCGGGCTTTTTCGAGACTGATTTCTGCTTCTTTCACTTCAGAGGGCAGCCCGCCGGCCTTGAGCCGCTGTTCGGCCTTCACGAATGCCGCCTGAGCCCGCTCGACGTCAATGTCTTCTGCTTTCTCGGCGATCTCGGCCATGATGGTGACTTTGGTTGGTGCGACTTCTGCAAACCCCCAAAGAATCGCCATATGTGTGGTCTGGTCTCCGACTCGATAGCGAAGTTCACCGATGCGTAAGGTCGAAAGAAAATGACAATGTCCTGGCAATACACCGAATTCACCCTCTGAACCTGGTGCGATGACCTCATCCACCTGCTGGCTTAAGAGCAATTTCTCCGGCGTCACCACTTCTAAAAGAATCTTTCCAGCCATTCTTGTTCCTACTCTCTTACGATAGCGGAGGAGCGAAGCCCCTTACACTGCGCGCGTCCAACGAGGGTCTTCCGAGACCGCGCGTTGCGCGAGCAAGGAAGGGGCTCGCTTCGACCGCTAAACCTTCACTCCCATTTTCTCTGCCTTTGCGATCACTTCCTCGATTGGGCCGACCATATAGAAGGCCTGCTCCGGGAGGTGGTCGTATTTGCCGGCGAGAATTTCCTTGAAGCTTCGCACGGTGTCTTTGAGCTTCACATACTTGCCTGGTGAACCGGTAAAGGCTTCAGCCACGTGGAATGGCTGGGACAAGAAGCGCTGAATCTTCCGAGCTCTGGCCACCGCCATTTTGTCGTCTTCCGATAATTCGTCCATACCGAGAATGGCAATAATGTCTTGAAGGTCTTTGTACCGCTGCAACACGGACTGGACTCCTCGTGCGACTTTATAGTGATCGTCGCCGATGACTTGCGGATCGAGAATACGCGAAGTGGAGTCGAGCGGATCGACGGCTGGGTAGATACCCAGCTCAGCCAATTGGCGTGACAACACGGTGGTCGCGTCTAAGTGGGCGAAAGCCGTGGCCGGTGCCGGGTCGGTCAGATCGTCTG
>JANYAJ010000120.1 GCA_025361385.1 Nitrospira sp. | reverse complement strand
GCATCGCTTTCGGCGAGGGTCTTGGGACGATTCTCGGGATTGAGAGGCGTAAGGCCGATCAACCCCATCTCGAAACCGGTTACTTGATCGGCCGCAGCCTTGACGAATTGAGCCGGCAGCGGGATGTAGTGCGAATCTTTTTGCCAATCTTCCTTCGGCGCCACGCCACTGTCTTTGAGATGCTCGACCACTTCCAGGACATAGGCCGTACGAAACGCCTTGACGATTTCCAGGATGTAGCGGGCCGTCTGATCGAACGTAGGCTCTGCTGCCTTGGCCCCCCAGGCAAAGACAGTAAGAAGCGCTGACAGCACAAGGATGAGAACCGGACGACCGCTCTTCAATCGAACTCCTTCATCAGCGTCAGGTCATGACCCGTGTGCGGTAACGACTTGGCAGGACGGAGGCCAGCCTAGCCGATTCTGACTTTAGGCGTCAACCGCACATGCCCGGGAGCCAATTCAGCCAGTCTCAAGTTTTTGCGCTCTCCCGCAGGCGGCTCAAAACGTTCGTCCAGCGAGGCCGCAGCAAGTGAACAACTATGAACTTTGAACGATGAACGCTGAAGCAACGATCGGTTTCTGTTTCATCCTTCATCGCTCATCGTTCAGCGTTCAGCGTTTTCAGACTGGCGGACGTTTTCAGCAGCCTGACACTAGCAGGGGATATTGACGGCCGGATCGCACAACAACGGCGGAATGGTCGGAGGGGTCATATACTTGCCCGAGGGATCCTGAGACCCCATCGATCCCTTAATCGGCGGGCCGCCTGGCATCCCTGGGAGACCCTGTCCGGCAGAGCCAAACCTCTTCCCAAGACTTGAACTCGCCGAGGAGCCAACCCCGGGCGCCGGCACGGATGTGGGTCCGGTTGTGGTACCCCCGCCACCCGATGCGACTGATGGAACAGTTGCTTGTGGAACCGGCCCTGCCTGATTCTGAACCGTCGGCGGAGTTGGCGTTGGTGACGGCGCCTGTGCGCCACAAGGAAACGCCAGAGCGCCTACTCCAGCGAGCGTACCAAGGACAACCAGAACCGACCTCACGAAATTGTGCATCATCTTCCCTCTTCTGTTCCACCGACCACTGACTTCTCGTCCAACCTTGCAACGCGCGTGGCCATCAGGTCGAGTTATGGAGTGTGTCGTGATGGAGACTGCGTATCACCTTTTTTACGTAGCCGTTCAAACTGCCGATGCAAGCCTTCCAACTCCTGGTCGGATAAGCTCTCTAAATCGATCAGGCTATTGCGCGCACCTTGCACGCCATGGATGAGTTCATCAAGCTTCAGGTGAACCGCCTTGGTATCACGATTTTGCGTGTTCTGAATGAGAAACACCATGAGGAAGGTCACAATAGTCGTACCGGTATTGATCACGAGCTGCCACGTGTCCGAATACGCAAAGTGAGGGCCCGTGATCACCCACATCATGACGATGACGACAGCACACACAAACGCCCACGGTGATCCCACGATAGCGGCACAGTGCTTTGCAAAATTATTGAATGCATCGGTGGGCATGGTTCACTCCTTGTGTGAAATTGGAGCCCTCAATCGATGGAGGCCCGCCAAAAATGATGACCGCTTGAACTGCGTGAGGATACGCGCAAGCCCAACGGAAATCGAGAGGATGGCGGCACGTTCGAGGCGGACCAGATATTTGTGAACGATCAGCGAAGCAACCGGCGAGGTGAAAGAGGTATACAGACTCGTGGTCGATACCGCATGGTGAATACCCAACCGTTCGTTGTGGGAGGCTCCGATGGATCTGCAGGTTTGTTATAACGCCGGCGAGGATACGTTTCCTCTGCCGCAACACATCAGGGAACGTTATGGCTCGTTCGGGTTCCCCGCACCGGCCGACGCCGGCCGCCCGTATCTCTCCTCTAACTTTGTGATGGGGCTCGACGGCAGGGCGTCGTTTAAAGAGTTACCGGGCCATGTCGATGGCAAGACCGTGTCAAGGAGCAGAGACGATCAATGGCTGATGGACTTTCTGCGAGCGCACCATGACGCCCAGTTGATCGGTGCCGGCACGCTCCGTGACGAGGCAAACCCCGAGGGACGCGGCTGGGACTACGGCATCGATGATGAGGAATTGCGGCGCTACCGGGAGGAGACACTCCGGCTCGGGCGGCAGAAGGTCCTCGTCCTCAGCGGTTCAGGGAACATCGACCTCACACTTCGCCTCTTCAGCTCTCCGCGGGTTGAACCGTGGATCATCACCGCTCGGGATGGGCACGAGACACTCCGATCGCAACTCAAGAAGTTAGGCCGGGAGGGAACTGTGAAGATTGTCTCGGTGGGGGACGGAGCGCAGGTCGATCTTCTAGCCGCCATGCAACGGCTCCGGCAAGAACATGGCATCCGGACGCTGCTCTGTGAAGGCGGCCCCACCCTCTATGGAGAGTTTCTCAAGAACCGGCTGATTGATGAAGATTTCAGGACAATGTCGTGTCAGGTCTTGGGTGAGTCCACCGAGCCGGGGATCGACCGGCCGACGGCATACGGCCAGGTAAGCTATCGGCCCGAAACTGCGCCGTGGTTTAGATTGATCAGCCTACACCATGCACTGCCTCACCACGCCTTCTTCCGCCTTCGATACGAGGGGCCAAGGACCTTTCAGGACTGAGCACCGAGGCCAGCAACACGACGAAACGGCACGCCCGAAATGTCCGGCAGCGAAGCCTTCACGCCAATTCATCCAAAGGCCTGAATTCGGCTCGGTTATGCCCGCGCGCGAAACGGTTTAAACTTCTGTTCGGCTTTAGCCGCCAAGATAAAATCGCTCTCGGTCAGTCCCTTACTCTTGTGTACCAGATTTCGATCTTGCACTTCCCCCAGGCCAGATAGACATCGGGATGATGGCCCTGGGCCTCGGCGACAGCCCCGACCTTTTTCACAAACGCCAGCGCCTGCGCAAAGTCCTCGAAGGTGTAGAGGCGCTCCAAATGCCCCTTCCCGTTGAGCTTCCAACTCCGGGGGAGCTGCTTCAACAGCTCCCCCGCGCGGGTGGACTTCAACCGCGGCACCATGGCTCCATCGCGACACGTCTTATCGATCAATTTCATCGGATGCTCCATGATCGGTCACAATGGTTGATCGCCAGCACGTCTCATTCGAAGGACATCCTGCAGGTCAGGGAACCCGAACGGGACGATCCGTGATCAGATGAATCGCCAGCAAGACGACCCCGATCACGAA
>JANYAJ010000115.1 GCA_025361385.1 Nitrospira sp. | reverse complement strand
GGCGCCATCGACGTCACCAGCCGAGTGGGTCACGGCACGCGCTTCGACCTCTATTTTCCGAACGTCGAGTCCGATCTCTTCATCCCTCCGCCGACCCAGTCATCGAGACAGCCTCGGAGAGGCACGGAAACGATTCTTGTGGTGGAAGATGAGCCGAGCGTCCGGACACTCGTACGAGACGAACTGCGGAAGCTGGGATACCGTGTTCTAGAAGCCAAGAGCGGTATCGAAGCCTGTTTGCTGGCAACACAACAAGCAGGATCGTTACAACTGCTTTTGACCGATGTCGTCATGCCAGGCATGGGCGGACGGGAATTGGCACAGCACCTTTCCGCCATCAAGCCGGACTTGCGAACGCTGTTTATGTCGGGGTATATGGATGATGTCGGCATCATGGCCGGGCAAGAGGAAGGCACGACGGCCTTTTTACAAAAGCCCTTCACCCCTGAAGTCCTGGCCCACGCCGTCCGCAATCTGCTCGATGCCAGCATGCCGTCAGACAAGACCGGCGCCGGCGCTTCGACATCCGAGCCGAGCGCGCGCTGACGGCGCGAGGCCTGCGCCGCAACTGGTACCGCTCTTCCTCGATTGAATCAACGCTCACGAGCGGCGCTCTTTATACTCGACCCTGAGAACTTATGGCGCAGGACCATCGCTCCCAATGGCCGTTCCTCCGTATCACCCAATTTCTCCTGGGTATCCTCTTTGTCATGTTCAGCGGCCCCTCGACCGCAGCATCGCAAATCCTCTCAGGAGATCGACTGGGCGAAGGTTTATCCATCTCTATCTGGAATCCTCACCCGCAATGCCCCGACGTTGCGCCGTTGGTCGCTATCGAGATCGATCCAGACCGCTATCGATTTACTGTGCACTACTACCAGCAAGAGGGTGTTTCCGACCCGCCCGATATTCGCCAATGGCAAGAACGGACCGGCCACGACCTGATCTTCAACGCCGGCCTCTTCCGTGAGAATTATGCCTATCTTGGTCTACTGTATGGAAAGGGGCGCCCGATGGGGAGCAAGCGGCACGCGACCTGGCAGGGACTGTTTGTGGCGGAACCGGCAGAACCAGGTTCACGCCGAGCCCGGGTCTTGGACTTAACCTTCGATCCCTTCGACGAACAGCAACCGTCCTATCGAGAGGTAGCGCAATCCCTCATGCTGCTTGACCGGACAGGAAAAATTCGCGTCCGGCAAACCGGGAAACGCGCCCATCAGACTCTCATCGCAGAGCAAGGCAACGGGCATCTCCTCGTCCTCAAGACCACGGAAGTGGTGTCGCTCCATGCCCTTGGAGAATGTCTGCGGGATGCCTTTCCTTCTCTACGCCAGGTCATGGCCATGGATGGAGGATCCTCCTCCGACGTCGCCGTGAGCCCTTCGCTCCGGCACGCCACGTCTACGATGGCCGGCTTCCATAGCTGGATACCCCTGTTGGAAGCCAGCACCACAACCCATATCGGGCTTCCCGCCGTGATCGGGATCAGTCCGCGCCGCGACCAGCCGGTCGCCAAGACCCGGTAGAGCGGATGAGATCGTGGAGAAATATATTGGGCTGGCAGGCTGCGGAAAAACCATTCAGGCACTGAGGCGATTCGACGATCTGCACGTCCGGGAGATGAGGAGTGTGCCCATGCAGGATACTCAAAAGGCCGTCCAGCAAGGCCGCAGCAAGCGGGCAACCGAACGCTGAGCTCTGAACGATGAACGCTGAAGTGATCATCGTTGTTCGTCCACCGTTCATCACTCATCGTTCAGCGTTTCCTAGCGGCGTCCCGACTCAAGCGGATAGCCCGCCTCAAGCCAGGCGTTCATGCTGCCGGTGACGTTATAGACATGACGGTAGCCCAAGTCCGCCAACGTTTCTGCAGCAATGTTGCTCCGATGGCCGGACTGACAATAGACAACCAGATGGTCCTCAAGCTGAGCCCCAAGGTCGCGATGCCGAGCCTTAATTTCTCTGAAGTCGATATTCATGTCGGTTCCGGGAATGAATCCGGCCGCGTGTTCTTCCGCGGACCGGACATCGATCAAGATAAACCCCTTCTGGCTCATGGAGGGGCCTTTGGTCAATCCGGCACGTAATTGCTGTACGGTGAGCAAATAGGAATGATAGGCCGACACGCCACCGATCGTGACGGTAGTCAGGAGCAACAGACTGGCGAGGGTGATGAATAGGCGCATGGTCATGGCTGGCCTCCTTGCCGTAAACAGGGTAGACAATCGTTGCACTGAGATCCTTCCCATGAATATGATAGGGACCGCATGAAGATTTGGTCAAGCCTCGCACTCCTCATGGTCATCCTCCTGCTCGGCTGCGCCGAAGGAGCCAAACTGGTTCAGGAACGGGAAGACGGAGGGGTTGTTTCCTATCCCTTCAAAGGGGAGCAGGGATCGATGCTGTCGTCGTTTCGCAAAGATGCGCTGGCTCTGATGAAAGAAAAATGCGGCGGCCTCTATACCATTGTGCGTGAGGGTGAAACGAAGGGCCGATCTCGTATGGCCAGCTCGGTTGAAGGCGCGCAGGAACTCGTGCGGGAGCGCCGGTGGGGTATGGAGTTTCTCTGTAAGTAAGAGTCGCTTCGTTATGAGGGGATCGGTCGCGCACTCGTCAAGTCGTCGATGGTCAAGAGACTCAGGAGGGTCAGCCCTTCCGCTTCGACCTTCTGTCTTCCATCCTGCTCCTTCCGATCGACGATCACCAAGGCATGCGTCACAACCAGGCCTGCACCCCTGGCAGCCGTAACGGCTTTGAGGAGCGACCCTCCGCTGGTCAGCACATCGTCCACGATCACGGCTCGATCCCCTGGCTGAAACGATCCTTCGATGAGTTTCCCGAGCCCATGATCCTTCGCGTGCTTTCGCACCACGAAGGTCCGCCACGTCCGCGTGGGCTGGGTCGAAAAGGCAAAATCCGAGATGCTGGTCGCAATGGAGATCGCCCCAATTTCTAGCCCCCCAAGGCAATCAAGCTTGACCGGCCTCAATGCCTCATAGGCGAGGCTTGCCACGAGACGGCGTGAACCTGGATGGGCCATCAAAGACCGGCAATCGACATAGAAGGGACTCTTCAGACCGGAAGCGAGTGTGAACCCGGTGCCAGGATCCCACTTGAACGATTGGGTCTCGTGGAAGGCGTTGGCTAACTCAACCTTGAAAGGTATCATTCTACGACTCGATTATTTTCCTACTGTGGCCGCCATTGTACACTTGGCGAGAACGAAAAAAGAATCCTCCTGCCATAAAATAATTTCGCTCCTTTGCCACGCACTTGCTCAGGAGATCCTATTCAGGAAAAGCGTGTCACCTGCTCGGCCAGCATGGTCGCGACAAGTTTCAGATCGAACGGCCAGGCATAACGCAGTTCGACCCCGGGATACTGCGGCCGCAAGTGGTCGAGAATCTCAGGAATTTCCACCTCCGAGTGCGACCCGCCAGGCGTGAACATCGTCGTGGTGACGGTAATGTGAGTTGCGCCCTTCTTCACCAACTCCTCCACCGACGCTTCCAGCGTCGGCGCGCAGAACTCGTTGTAGGCCACGGCGAATAGCACCTCCCCCATATTTGCTCGCAACTGAGCCGCCACCGCCTCAAGTCCCGATTGATAGGGGTCCGTTTCCGGCGTCCGCGGCATTTGGCGGATCTTGGTATCCAATTCTATTTCTTCCGCCGATGGCGGCATCTTCTCGGCACGCCGCTGACCCTCCAGTCGTTTCAGTTTCGTCACTAATTCCTGCGGGCAGCCCTTGGGAATACCGCCATGACCGACGAGAATGACACCCTTCACCGAGTTCGACATACTGCAACTCCTTTCTGGCTCACCTCTGCCTACACATGATTGCGAAGCATGAGTTCCTTCGGATGCGGATTGAGATAGACCTGATCGCGAATGTAGCCGACGTCAAAGATGCGGACGTAGTGCTTGATCAGGGTCAGAGGAGCCACCAGGGGCGTGAGTTCCCGATGATAATCATCGATTACGCCCAACAGCTCAGCTTTTTCCTGAGCCCCTAACCGGTCCTTGAAGTAGCCCAGGATGTGTTGGAGGACGTTCACATGTTTGCGCACCGTTGCCTTCACGGCCAAGGCGTTCATAAATAGTTCTCCATACCGCTGGGCCAGCTCCTTCGGGCGGTACCGTTCCGCCTGACCGACGAGCCGCCCAAGGACTTGGTATTGCTGAGGGCTATGGGCCATCAACAGATACTTGTGGATCGTGTGGAACTGCACCAGGGCCTGCCTCGTCACTCCGGTCTGGAGAAGATCACGATACCGTCGATAACAGAAGACCCGTTCGATAAAATTTTCCCTGAGCGGCGCATCACAGAGCCGCCCTTCCTCCTCGACCGGAATCAGCGGGAACTGCTCCATAAAGGCCCGGGCGAACAGTCCGACTCCATTCCGGCTGGGCAGCCCCTGTTCGTTGTAGATACGGACTCGTTCGATCCCGCAGCTCGGCGAACCCTTTTTAAAGACATACCCGGATAGATTCAGCGTATCGAGTTCCTGAATACGATTCTCGGTCATCTTTTCGACCGCGTGTGTGTGATCTATCCCGCTCTTGATAGTCACAAGCCGTGGATGATGGGGATCGCCAATTAGCCGCATCGCGTCCCTGGGCATGCCGAGACCGGCTTCAACCTCAGGGCAGACCGGGACCCACTCCACGTAATGACCCAACACGTCGGTCAGAAAACCGTCCCGCTTATGTCCCCCGTCGAACCGGACTTCGTCCCCCAGGAGGCAACGGCTGATCCCAAGACGGAGCGCCAGGGTCGTCATCTCGTCACCAGTTGTTTGCCAAGGGCTAAATATTCGTCGCGGGCCTGCCGGTGATCCACGATGGGCGAAGGATAGTCCCTGCCGATCCGGCATCCGGCCAGAGCCTGTTCGTCCTGAGTCATCAGATGTGGCGCATGAATCAGATCCGTCGGCACGGCCGCAAGCTCCGGCACATATTGCCGAATGTAAGCACCGTCTGGATCGAACTTCCTGCTCTGCAGCAGAGGATTGAAAATCCGGTACCCCGGCATGGAATCCGTCCCGGTCGCGGAGGCCCATTGCCAATTGCCGTTATTGGCC
>JANYAJ010000098.1 GCA_025361385.1 Nitrospira sp. | reverse complement strand
TCCTCCCCTCGTTCCCGCTTAATCTTCTTGTAGACCTCATACAGCACGATGGTCGGCGTGATGAGCTGATACCGAGAAGTGAGATAGGGCGCATACCGTTCGGCAAGTGGTCCACCCGTGAAGAATTCGATCCAGCCGCTGATGTGAGTTTACGGCATGGTTTAGCGATGGCCGACGCGATTGTGTATGCAACCGCCCGGGACCAAGAAGCTGAGGTTGTCACAGGGGACGCGGATCTGAAGGATTTGCCGGGAGTAGTTTACGTCAGGTAGGTGTCCGAGGCTGCCATCTGTTCCAGAGTCGACATAGAGTCTCTTTTTCAGCATCCGTTTAAAGGAGTTATGTGATGGCGAGTGACGCAGCGAAAGAGTCGACGCGCAAAGCTTGGCGCGAGTTGGGGTTTTTTTGCGGTAAAAACGATGCGGCGAAGGAATGGCGCATTGTCGGGTCGGTGACGGGGTTGCGGAAGTTCGCAGCCGAGATTCGTGCGTACGGGTCCAATCCAGCGAACGATCGCCTCTCGGAATATGCCCAGTTCGGACCGGCGATGAATCTCGAAATCGGCACCTCGCATCAACCGGAAATTACCGAACAGTGGATCGGTGGCCCGGTGGCAGATCTGCTCCGCCTCGCGACGTTTATCGAGCGGAGTGTGCAAGCCAATGTGGTCGGGAAGTCCGTGGCCTTGCGCTCGAATTTCTCCCCCATGGCGCCCTATGAACTCATCCTGGACGTGCGCGACGACGCCTTCGATCCTGCCTCCGCCGATCCGACTTGCCAATAATTTGACGTCCAAGCCTTCGCCCTAGCGGATCTTCTTCGCCAGGAAAAGATGTGGGGCATATCCCTGGAGTTGGCCTGACCGACTGTAGTTCTCGCATGAAGCGATGACAGGGATGGCTGACGCACTCATGTGGGTTGACACCCTATGCGGTCGTTTGATTCTTGGGCAAGAGAGTTCTAGGATTCGTTTCATAGGCGGGGCTGGATAGCCTAGTGCTCACGGTAGGCCCTCAGGCCATGCATTCATCTGCACCGCGCGAGGGTGCGCGGAGAACAGGAGCATACCCGTGGGGAAGAAACGTGTGACCTCCAAAGGGCGCGAATCTGTACGGGCGGTCGCAAGCAAATCGGCTCCGAAAACGACAAGACCGGAATCGCCGTCGAGACGCGACAGGGTTGATGAGCAGAGTGTAGGAGAAAAAATCGGCAAGACGCTCGATGCGTTTCCTGACAAGATCGATATTCGAGACTGGGCGTACCATCCGACGTTGCAGATCCTCCCCGATGAAGTTGTCAACTGTCCTCTTGTGCCGGAAATCCTCGACCAGGGAAGCGAAGGGGCCTGCACCGGTTTCGCCCTCGCGGCTGTCATCAATTTTCTGCTCCATCAGCGCCGATCCACTCGTCGGGTGAGTCCTCGCATGTTGTATGAACTCGCGCGCCGCTACGATGAGTGGCCCGGTGAGAAGTATGAGGGGTCCTCGGCGCGAGGCGCGATGAAGGGGTGGGAGCGCCACGGGGTCTGCAGACGCGAGCTGTGGCCCAACGATTGGCATGGCCCGCAACACTTCAATCAAGCGATGGCCGAGCAGGCGGTCTTGACCCCCGGGGGAACGTACTACCGGGTCAATTTCCGGCAGGTTCGCGATATACACGCGGCCATCCACGAAGTCGGTATTGTCTACGTGACGTTGATGGTGCACGCCGGATGGAATGAGCCAGGTCCCAAGACGGTCGCCCTCAAGAGAAGTGGACCGAGTAAATCGAAGATGACCCTGCCCGTGATCGAGCGGAAAGGGAAGGCGGATGGCGGGCACGCGATCGCACTGGTTGGCTATACCTCGCAAGGGTTCATCGTCCAAAACTCATGGGGTCCTAGATGGGGCAAGAACGGGTTTGCCTTGCTCCCGTATGAAGACTTCATGCTCCATGCCACGGACGTGTGGGTGGCGCAACTCGGTGTGCCGGTCATGGCGGATCTCTGGGCTGGAGGGGCAGCGGATGTGACGAGCGGCACCTTCCGTGCCGGGCAGGTGATCCCGTTGAACGAGATACGGCCCTATGTCATCGACGTGGGCAACAACGGGAGGTTATCCGACCGGGGCGACTATTGGACCAGCGAAGAAGATTTGGAACGGTTGTTTATGGGCACCATTCCCGAGAAAACCAAGGGATGGAAGAAGCGGCGAGTGATGCTCTACATCCACGGAGGCCTGAACAGTGAAGCGGATGTGGCCAAGCGGATCGTGGCCTATCGCGACGTCTGTCTCGCCAACGAAATCTATCCCATCCACATCATGTGGGAGAGCGATTGGTTGAATTCTGCGAGGAACCTCCTCGAAGACCACTTCGCGGCGGCCGATGAGCGGGCGTCCGGCGCCTTTCTCGATTACCTCCGCGAAGCCAGGGATCGCGTGCTGGAATTAACCGTGGCCTATCCGGTCGGTAGTCTGTGGGGTGAAATGAAAGAGAACGCGCGGCTGGCCTCGGAAGCGAAGGACGGCGCCATGCAGCTCATCGTGAAGTACGTGAAGCAAGCCAAAGTCGCTTACGGGAAAGTGGCGGCGACCGATTGGGAGCTCCATGTGGTGGCCCATAGTGCCGGATCCATCTTCACCGCCTATGCCATCGATGAACTTGCCAGTCTGGGCGTGTCCTGGAAGACGCTTCAGTTTATGGCGCCGGCTATCCGGATGGATCTCTTTAAGCAGGTGATGGTCCCGAAGATTCTGAAGGGCACCTGCCCCGCTCCCAGCCTCTATATTTTGAGTAAGGTGGGGGAGCTGGACGATGATGTCGGGCCCTATGGAAAGTCCCTCCTCTATCTGGTCAGCAATGCGTTCGAAGACAGCCGGGGCGTGCCGTTGCTCGGCATGCAAAAGTTTCTGAACGAGGACCCGGCGGTCTCGAAACTGTTGGGTCGCGACATCGACGGCCTGCCCGGGATCGTGGTATCCGGCGAGGAAGGCAAACCCGGAGCGACGGCGAAGAGCGATACGCACGGAGGTTTTGACAACGATCCGAATACCATGAACTCGGTGCTTGTCCGGATTCTCGGGACGTTGCCGAAGGTGCCGTTCACCGACCGCGATCTGCAGTTTTAGCCGCCGCCCGAGAGTAGATTCGGTATCGCTGTATAGAGGGCAACCCACAATTTCAGGTTTGAAACGAGCGACGAGACGATCTATTGATCTAACGAGGCACGACTGAGTGTGAGCCCAGGATTTATTCATGAACAGCTACTCCAGAGGCCGATCCTCTCGCCCGTCTGGGCGTTTCTCGTTCGGTCTCTTCGATGGACCGCAAGTACTCCCTGCGTCGTCCTCACTTGCGAGAAGCCCAGGCGGGCTTGTCGCCCGCCCGCTATCGGGGCCAACGTCACGGGGGGGGCCCTTGGGGGCAGATCATGAGCAGCGTTGAGGGGCAGGCATGACTATTGACGTATTGGGAGGCTGCACGTCTGCCAAAAAAGTAGGGGAATGAAGAGAGCGGCCTCTTAACGTTCTTTGCTTGCTCGCAAGTCCTGCCAGGACAACGTGACGAAGAGCAGCATGGCAAGTACTGCCATCCCTGATCCGAACCAAAAGGGGGCCGAGGGGCTGATGTGGTCCCACAGAAACCCTGCCAGCACACTGGCAGGCAGAATCGCCAGCCCGACCACCATGTGGTAGAGGCCAAACCCGGTGCCCATCTGCTGCTCCGAGACCAGCGTCGCGAGATAGGCTCGCTGCACTCCGTCCGTCACGCCCATGTAGCACCCATAGAGAACGAATAACGTCGCGATGGGCCAGGGACTCTCGGTCAGGGCGAACCCTGCATAGACCAGCGCGAACAGACTGAAGCCCCCGACGATGACCCAGGGCCTGCCGACCCGGTCACTGAGCAGGCCGCCGGGAATTGAGGTGAGCGCATAGGCCAGATTGAAGACCAGATAGACGACCGAGATCCAGGCGGGCGCCATGCCTCCCTGCTGGGCTTTAAGAATCAAAAACGCGTTGCTGGAGTTGCCGAGTGAGAAGAGGCCGATGACGAAAAGGAATAGAACGAAGCGCCGGTTGAATCCTCGCAGGGACCAGGAGATGGGTTTCCCTATTTTTTGGTCTGGCTTATCGGGGGCGATATAGAAGGCGATCAAGAGGACCGCCGCGATCCCTGGGAGGATCGACAGCCAGAACACCAGGCGATAATTGGCTTCCCACAGGGCCAGGATGAGGATCGCTATCGCCGGCCCCACGACGGCTCCTGCCGCGTCCATGGCTCGATGCAAGCCGAAGGCGGCGCCGAGATGAGCTGAAGGAGTAGAGGATGCGATGATGGCATCGCGCGGTGCGGTACGGATTCCCTTCCCAACCCGGTCAATCAACCGGGAGGTCAACACGAGTCCCCACCCGCTCGCTAATGCCAATGCCGGGCGAGAGAGGGTCGAAATCCCATAGCCGAGTCCCATCAAGAGCTTGTGCCTGCCGAACCGGTCGGCCAGGACGCCGGAAAAGAGTTTCAGGATACTGGCCGAGGCTTCAGCGACACCTTCAATCAGTCCGATAATTGATTTGCTCGTACCGAAGGTGGAAGAGAGAAACAGGGGCACGAGGGGATAGACCATCTCGGAGCTGACATCCATGAAGAAGCTGACCCATCCGGCCACCCATACATTTTTGGGAATCCGTTCAGGTTTCATGGGGAGGCAGATTCTCGTTGGTGATGGCACAGGGTCGTTACGCGGCTGTCCCGACAAGACTTTCCAGGGGAATATGGAGATTCCGGCGGCGGTGGATCATTTCCAGGGATAGGCCCCGTTTCCTGGTGAGAATCTCAGAAACCCGCCCACGTCCACCGAGCATCGCTTCTAGGTCTTTGCGCGTCATGCCGAGTTGATCCATCCGGAATTTAATCGCTTCGATGGGATCCGGAGGGTAAATGGCATGATGTTTGGCCTCGTAGGTTTTAACCAGCGTGGTTAACACGTCCAGTTCATCTCCATTTTTAATGTCTGGTTTTGCGTCCATCAGGCGCTCGATTCGATGCAAGGCACGCTCGTAATCTCGCGCGGTCTTAATGAGGGCAATCGTCATAGTGGTATCGATCGTGCCATAGTTTGAGTGGATGAATAAAGGGGGTGGACTCGCTATTTTGGCAGGTCGCACGGTTTGCGAACATTGCGGCTGTGGCGCGACGCAAGCTGCGGCAGCTGGATATCGCAAATCAATTAAGCGATTTGCGTGTGCCTCCAGGGAATCGGTTGGAAGCGTTGAAAGGCGATCGTGCGGGGCAATATAGTATTCGCATCAATGATCAGTTCC
>JANYAJ010000094.1 GCA_025361385.1 Nitrospira sp. | reverse complement strand
ATCCCCTGTCCCTCCTGTTTGTCCTCTCCGGGACCCTGATGATCAGCAAGACGCTGCGTATTCCAAAAGTATAGGGGGAGGGATGCCTTCGGGCTTCGCTCCCGCACCTCCCGTCGCGATCCGCTCGGGCGTCGCCGGGTGGAAGCCTTCTGGAATTCCCTCCGTCACGGTGGTGCCCACCGTGAAGCGTCGGTCAGTTCCAGCTTTCCTTCCCGGCTCAGCGCCGGCAGATACCTCGCTCCTCCGGTCACGTGCGCGAAAGCCAAAGGCATCCCTGTAAGGGTGATTGGTCGGAGGAAAAATGAGATAGGAGGGAATGCCTTCCAGCCCAGCCTATCCGGCTCATCCCATACCGCACTTTTCGCCATTTCCGCTCGTCTCACGCTTCTCGCTCATCACTCAGCACCCAGGACTCAGCACTCAGAACCGAGTCCCCAGCACTTCGTGAGTACAGCTTGTCAGGACGTGGGTAAATCGGTATCCTTCAAGGACGAGAGGCTGTTGAGGGGAGTATCGAATGGGTATCGCAGATTTGCTCACCCTCAAACGGCTTGAAGTCCTGATATTTCTTGAAAATCTCAGCTTAGGATCGGGCGTCGAGTAGCCCCAGTTGCTTGAGAGGGTGAGCGAGGCAACGGGCATCGGGTATTTCCATAGGGCCCTCAGACCATAATGAAGAGAGTGGTGAAGATGGCCTTGGCGGCCGAAGAGAGGATGCACGACATGTCGACAGCCGAACGAATCTTCAAGGAAGCGCAAAAGCTCCCGGACACACTCGCGCAGGAAGTGTTGGATTTCATCGAGTACATTGAAATCAAACATGGACTGAGAGATCGTCTCACTGAAGAGTTAAAGCAGGCGCAGGAACCGGTCATGCGCCGCGTATGGGACAACGAGGAGGACGAGGTCTGGAATGCCGTGTAAGCCCGGCGACCTTGTCCTCATTCCGTTTCCCTTCTCGGATCTGCAGTCAACCAAGAAACGCCCTGTGATGGTTTTGACTCCACCAGATCGTCATGCTGACTTTGTCGGGTTGGCAGTCACCTCCGTCGCCCAGTCAAGTTGTGCGATACCAGTAGAGACAGCGGACTTGGTGGAAGGCACCCTCCCAAAAGCCTGCTGGGTCAGATTCGACAAAGTCTTTACTCTGTCATAAAGCAGCATCGTGAAAACCTTCGGCACCATATCTCCACTGACGCTACAACGTGTGTTGCAGGGCCTCTGTTCAGTCGTCGGGTACGCCAGAACCTGAGCGGCGCATCCCATGGTTTCACGCGACTTCTGTACAATGTTCGAAGAACTATTGGTCTCTTCCAAGTCCGCATGAGAGCCCGCTGTCGCTCGTCCTTCTGGTTCATTCGGTCTATCCGATCTCTGGTTGGGCTTCCTATCCGGTCGACCAGATAGACGAGACAGACGAGATAGACCAGACAAACCATCTCCGCTCCCACCTTTCACGCCTCACGTTTCCCATCGTCTCGCGCTGCTCCGCTTCAACAGACAGATCAGATAAATGAGAGAGACCTGCGCATCTCGCCTGCCGCGCTCTTCTCGCTCGATAGCACGACAGCATGGTCCGCCTCACCTCGCGTATTGCCCTAGTCCGGTCACCCAGTTACACTACCTGCCAGGAGAAGCAAAATTCCGACGAGCAGAAGAGCGGAACCTTATTGTGTTTTGACCAAGGAGGTTCGCATGAATCGTGATGTTCGAATGATCAGCCTACTGGCTATCAGTTGTCTGGTGCTGTGGAGCGCGGGCTGCTCAAGCAAAGCCGGCCGATCGGACGGGAGCACCGCCTACCCCGCACCGATCGACAGCATGCCCAGCACGTCCATGACCGATCTTCCCGGCACAGAACGGCCAGGCCCTGGCATGGCCATCACCAAGGTGGACCCGGCTACCGCGAAACGGCAGATGGACCAAATGCGAGCAGAACAAACCGCGACGGCGACAGCCGGCCTTCGTGATGTCTTTTTTGGCTACGATAGCTGGAACATCGATGATGAGGGGCGGCAGGCGCTCAGCCGGGATGCCGAGTGGCTGCGCACGCATCCAGCGGTCCAGCTGAAGGTGGAAGGGCACTGCGATGACCGGGGCAGCACCACCTATAATTTCGTGCTGGCGGAGAAGCGGGCCAAGTCAGTCCGCAATTATCTGATGGAACTCGGGATTAAGCCTGAGCGCTTCACCGTCGTGTCCTACGGCAAAGAGCGCCCGTTTTGTCGAGACCGTTCCGAGACCTGTTATCAGCAGAACCGGCGAGGCCATCTTGTCGTCAGGCCATGACGCCGGCGATTGATTGGCTGCTCACAGATAGAGCATAACCGAGACGGCCCAGGCTAGGGGCTGTCCCGGTTATCCGCCTGCCCATCTCGCTGGTCCTGCTCCGGCCTCGACTCCTGGTTCAGTGGGTCTGTCTTGTCTCTCTGATCTTTCTGGTTGCTCTGGTGTCTTTGGTTTTTCTGGTAGAGTTTTCCACCCGACCAACTCGACCAACCAGACAAACGAGACAGCCGAGATAGACCAGATGAACCACTCTTCTTTCTCGTCGGGCGTTCCTCAGTCGTTTCTCTCGCGCGCTGAAATTCGCACAGCACGTCTGGCCCTCGGCTTGACGTTCCTGCCATCCCGTCGTAAGGTCCCCGACACATTGTGTTGAGCGTTGCCGAACTGGTGAGTGGACAATGAAACGCAAACCCTCGGCGCAAGATCTCTTCCTCGTCTGGATGATCGCGACAGCGTGCCTGTTCGGCCTGGTCGTCCGATCTCTGTTCCCCAATCACATGTGGGTCCATGTCCCGCTTCATTCGACCGTGGAAGCGTTGGGAGGGTTGGCGGCGGTCCTGATGGGCCTGGTCTTGCTCGCGCGGAAAGCGGAGTGGGGTGATGAGAGGCTCCAGGGGGTGGCGAGTGGTTTACTGGGAATGGGGATACTCGAAGGGTTTCACGCCGTCTCCGCTCCCGATCAGGGCTTCGTGCTGTTGCGCAGTGCAGCCAGTCTCCTCGGGGGCCTGGCCTTCTCGTTTGTGTGGCATCCGCCGGGGATGATCGGGAAGCGGACCAGAGAACTGATTCCCTATCTTGTCATCGGCGGGACGATCGCCTTCGGGATTCTCGTCGTCGCCTTTCCCCGGCAATTGCCCCGATTCACAGTGCAGGACCACTTTGCGCCGATTGCCCTTGCGATGAACGGGCTCGCCACCGTCTTGTTCCTTGCCGGAGCAGTAGGATTTTGGCTCGAGTCCGGCCGCAGCGGCAGACCGGAACATCGACTCTTGGCGACCCTGGCGATCTTGTTCGGCTTGGCCGAAACGATGTTCCTGTTTTCTACCCCGTGGGAGAGTGAATGGTGGACCTGGCACTTCGTGCGAGTCGCCGCCTACGTGCTCGCGCTCACCTATGTGAGCCGCGGCTATGTGCGGATGGTCAGCGACCTGCGAAAAGCGCTGGCTGAGACCAAGCGGTCGGGACGGCGTCTGGCCGCAGAATATGCCGTGACCAGGGTCCTGGCCGAGTCGGCGACATTGAACGACATCGGTCAGCCCATCCTCCAAGCAATCGGGAAGAGTCTCGACTGGGAATTGGGCATCTTCTGGAGCATGGAAGAGCAGAAGCAACGCCTCCGCTTCGTCGACCTGTGGCATGCGCCGCACGTGGAGGCCACCGAGTTCGTCGAGGACAGCCGGGGCCGGACATTTCAACGAGGGGAGGGACTCATCGGTCATGTCTGGGCCACCGGAAAGCCGATCTGGATTCCGGATGTCGTCACAGACCCCGATTTTCGCCGGGGTCCGATGGCGGGGAGGGCCAGCCTTCACGGAGCCTTTGCCTTTCCCGTGTGCAAAGGCGAAACACTGTATGGCGTCATGGAGTTTTTCAGCCGGCAGAGCCGTGAGCCGGATCAGGATGTGCTCGATATGGTCGCAGACATCGGGATCAAAGTCGGGCTGTTCGTCGATCGCAAGCGGACGGAAGCGGAGCTCCGACGAACCGAGGCCAGGCTGGTGGAAGAACAGCGGCTCGCCGAGGTGGCGAGGGTGTTGGGAGACATCGGCCACGATTTGAAAAATATGCTGATGCCCATTGTGACCGGGGCAGGGCTCCTCGAAGAAGAACTGAGCGAATGCTTCTCAAAGTTGCCGCAGCCCGCGGTGAGCCAGGTGAAGCCCAGTCGAGATCTGACGCACGAACTCATTGAGATGATCAGGCGGGGAGCCGGGCGCATCCACGACCGGGTCAAAGAGATCGCCGATTCCGTCAAGGGCCTGACGCGGGCCCCGCAGTTTGCTCCCTGCCGCATGGCCGACGTCGTCTCAAGCGTGTACGCGACCCTCCGTGTCCTGGCCGATGAAAGCCAGGTGGCGCTCCACGTCGAGGGGCTCGAGAACCTCCCCGTGATTCGCGCCGACGAAAGCCGGCTCTTCAATGCCCTCTACAATCTGGTGAACAACGCGATTCCCGAAGTCCCGTCAGGCGGATCAGTCACCGTGAAAGGCGATACGGACCAAGCGCGAAAGAACATCGTGGTGTCTGTCGTGGACACGGGGAAGGGGATGTCACCCGAAGTTCGGGACAGTCTCTTCACGTACCAGGCGATCAGCCGCAAAGTGGGAGGAACCGGACTCGGAACGAAGATCGTGAAAGACGTGGTGGATGCCCATGGTGGCACGATTACCGTTGAAAGCGAACTGGGTGTGGGGAGCACATTCCATATCACGTTGCCCGTGGAAGGTCCTCCCGCTCACGCTCCGAGCGCCACCCAACCTCCAGCGGAGGAAGGCCGCAAGACGTCGTGAGCCCGACAGACTAGTCCAGCCCAGCCCCTCTCTGCATCGTGCTCTCCGTCTGCGCAAGTTCAAACATTGTTTTTTCTTCATTGGTCGGCGACTGATCCTGACGCATGGATTCCGGAAGACCGGCGAGAAGACGCCCCAAACGAGAAATCGACCGAGCCGAAGCCTGCAAGAAAGATTTTGAAGGGAGAGTGAAGCATGAAAGCTAAGGCGGCGCGAGCGAGCAAGGGGTGGATAGAGAGAAAGCTGGCGAGTCCAAAATTCCGCAAAGGATTTGAAGAGGAAGTACAGAAGTTGGCAATCGGCGAGCAGCTCTCTCGGCTGCGCCAAGAGGCGGGACTCACTCAGGCACAAGTGGCGCAGCGAGCGAAGACCACGGCCTCAGCCATCAGCCGTTACGAAAACGCGGAGTACGATCGCTACGAACTCCGTACGCTTCAGAGGATCGTCCGTGCCTGCGGAGGGCGACTCGATATTATCCTGGAGCCAGGGCCGAACACTCACCGGGCTGCTTAGAGTATGGCGCCGCGCGCGTCTGTCTGGTTTGTCTGGTCTATCTAGTTTCTTTGGTTTCTTTGATTTTTTCAGTTCAACCAACCAGACAAACGAGATAGACCAGACAGACCCTCTCCGCCACCCCGCCTCCCTTTTCAGCATCCTGCTATGTCGAAAGAGGTTCAAGACAGTCCGGAGCATCATGTCTCGGATTGTTCACGAGCGTACTCACGGCGTAAGCCTGGAGTTCTTCACCCGGGTAGGGACGAAGCAGAGTTTGCAGCGTTGCGGCCTGTTGGACGGTCGGGTCGAGCCATTGGTCGTAGGACGTGGGCGCCAGAATCACCGGCGTCCGGTTGTGAATCGGCCGCAGCAACTCGTTCGGGTCCGTCGTGAGGATCGTACAGGATTCGATGGCCGTTCCTTCCGGAGGTTGCCACTGTTCCCACAGGCCGGCAAAGGCAAAGGGGCGGTGACTCTTCAAGCCGATCCACATCGGCTGCTTCGCCCGCCCTTGGACCTGCCATTCATAGAACCCCGTCGCAATCACGAGACAGCGTCGGGCTTTGAAGGCGGCACGAAACGAAGGCTTCTCCGCCACGGTCTCAGCCTTGGCATTGATGCACTGATGCCCGATCTTCGGGTCCTTGGCCCAGGAGGGGATCAGGCCCCAGCGCAACTGCACCAACTGACGGGTGGCCGTCCCAGGCTCGATCCGGATCGCAGCAACCGGTTGTGAGGGGGCAATGTTGTAGCGGGGCGTGAACAGGGGAGGGACCGCAACGCCAAACTGTTCCGCGATCACCGCTGGCGAGGCCGTTTGGGTAAAGCGTCCACACATGGGAGGGGAGGGTAGCATAAGGCCGAGAGGAGAGGGAATGACACCCATGCTGATCCCTTGCTCCCGGAACGCGCACGATCAGAATGTGCTCGTTCGACGGCCGCAGGGGGATCAGCACGGGTGCCATTCCCAGAGAGGTGAACCAGTGAGCTAGGAGGAGAGAGGGGGTAGGCAGACTGTTCTTCTTGCTCGCAGAGCCCCCACGATGAAGCAGTGGTCGCTCGATGCGCGCAGTGAAGAACAATCTGCCTGCCCCCTCTGGGAAAGGTGAAGAATCAGAAGACCCTCGTTGGACACGCGCAATGGG
>JANYAJ010000081.1 GCA_025361385.1 Nitrospira sp. | reverse complement strand
TTCATCCATCTGAAACGGTTTGGTAATGTAGTCGAAGGCGCCAAGCTTCATCGCACCGACCGCCGTCTCCACCGATCCGTGGGCCGTAATCACCACGACCTCCGTCTTGGCCGATTGCTCTTTGGTCGCAGCCAGCACCGTCAAGCCATCTGCGCCGGGCAGCCGGAGATCGGTGATCACCAGATCGAAGGGCCGCTGACGAACGGCGTCGATCCCCTCCGTCCCGGATGCCGCCGCTAAGACGTCATGGCCAACCGCTTCCAACGCATCGACCATCGAAAGCCGCATCAGCGGCTCATCATCAACGAGCAGAATCCTCAGCCCCTTCATAACACCCTCTCCAACAACGAACGTTCCCTCGAGACAGGGAGATAGAGGGTAAAGGTCGTCCCCTTCCCGACCTCACTATCCACCACGATCTTTCCTCCGTGGCGCTCAACGATGCCGAGACTGACCGACAGGCCGAGACCGGTCCCTTCGCCTTCGCTCTTCGTCGTAAAGAAGGGATCGAAAATCCTCGGCAGAACCGCCGACGGAATGCCCGACCCCGTATCACGCACTTCGACCAGACAGACCCCTTCGACCACAGAGGTTCGAATCGTCAGCGTCCCACCATCCTTCATCGCATGCACCGCATTCAAGACCAAGTTCATCAGCACCTGCTCGATCATGTGCTGATCGATCATCACATTCGGCAGCCCCTGCCCGAGTACCGTATCCAACCGGATTCGGTTCGGGGCAAAGAGGTGCGTCGTCAAGACCAACACCCGATCGACGACGTGATTGATATCCGTCAGTGCAAACTCCGGCTCCTGCTGCTGGGAAAAGTCGAGCAGCTGCCGAACAATCTTTTGCACACGCCGCACGCCATCCTCCATCGATACCCGATATTCCTCTTGCCGGCCCGGCGACAACGTCCCTTTTCTCAAGTTATAGAGACAGTTGAGGATGCCGCCGAGGGGATTATTGATTTCGTGGGCCACCCCTGCGGCGAGCCTTCCGACCGAGGCCAGTTTCTCGGAATTCCTGATCTGCTGCTCCAGCTTCTTGGTCTCGGTCATATCTCGCGCAATGCCCAATACCCCAAGTATCGCACCCTCGACATCATGCAGGGGAGAGACACTCACCATGACGGCCCTCGGCTCCCCCGTGCGCGTCACCACTTCAACCTCATACACCTGCTTCGCACCGATATCCAGGGTGCTCTTGAGACGCTTTCCCCGGTGGCGCTTGGAGAGCAGCGCAAGGTACGGGCGCCCGAGCAGATCGTCTTTCCGATAGCCCCAGGCTTCGATCTTGCTGTTCACATAGGTAAACCGTTGCTCGGTATCGAGGGTATAGATGACATCGTTCGCGTTCTCGAGCAGATTCTCAAGATACTGTTTGGTCTCTTCAATTTCCCGCGTGCGTTCTCGGACCTTATCTTCCAACTCCTCTCGGTACGTCTCCAACTGTCGTTCGAGCGCCTTCCGATCGGTGATGTCCCGTAACTGCACCATCACCAAGAGCTTATCCGCCACTCCGACTCGGATCAAATCCATTTCAGCCGGAGTTTCCAGCCCGTCGGCATGGCGCACCATGATCTCCTGGGTCGGCACTTTCCGCTGCCCCGTAATGATGTCGCTCAGCCATCCACGTAACGAATTGTGATAACCAGCGAGCACCACTTCGAGCAGACTGCGGCCGACCACGTTCGCCTCTGCATACCCCAGCGCCTGCTCCTCACGCTTGTTCACGGCCACGATCATCCCACTCGGGTCCACCATAAACACCGAGTCGGCCACCAAGTCGAACAGCGCCTTGTAACGTGCCTGCGAGGCCACGAGCTGCTGTGTCCGCTCCGACACCGCCGCTTCCAGCTTTGTCGTATATTCTTGCAGTTGCTGTTCAAGCCGGCGTCGTTCAGTCACATCGCGCACAAAGGCGCGTGAATGCACCAGCCCGCCTCGTTCTTGATCAATCAATGCTGTGGCATGAATTTCCACATCGATCGGGTGGCCGTCTTTGGCCACGAATACCGTCTCGATCGAACTGCGCCCCTGGGCGACCAACCGTTCCAGATATTGCAGGACGAGTGGTTCCTGACCTCGCGGCACTAAATCCCACAGCCGCATCGACAGCATTTCCTCGAGGGTATACTTCAGCTTCTCGAGCCCCGTCTTATTCACATGGACGAAGCGGCCGCTCCGGTTCAATTGATAGATCATCTCCGGAGAATGTTCGATCAAATCGCGGTACTTCTCCTCCAGGCGATGCACATCCACCACCCGCTGCTCGATCTGCGCAAACGATCGTTGGAGATTCGTCGCCATCTGATTGAACGCATCGGCGAGCCCTTCAATTTCATCTCCGGTCTTCAGCTCGAGCCGTCGGTCCAATCGCCCGCTTCCGATCTCACGCACCCCGTCGTGTAACAGCTGAATGGGGCGGGCAATCCGCCGGGCGACCACCACACCAGTTCCCCAGAGCACGGCCAGAACAAGCAACCCATAGAGCAGTACTTTGGCCACGAGCTCGGCAAGCGGCGCATAGGTCTCCTGGGGATCCTGCCGCACCACGGTGATCCATTGTTTTCCGCCGAGGCTCCCAGAAACCAAGCTCTCGCCGAATCGGACCGGCGCGAATCCAATCAAGGCGTTCCGGCTTCCATGCGAATCGTCCGCCACCACGGACCAGCCGGCTTTCAGTCCTCGAAGGGCACCGATGAACTCAGGCTTGATCGAATGCTCTTCCGGAGCCAGAACCGGACAAATCACCGGCACCCCATCGGAACTGAATAACATCGCGTGACCGGTCGTCCCGATGGTGACTTCGGCAATGGCACGAAAAATGGTGTCGCGACGCAACAAAATCGTGACGGTTCCGAGCACCGCCCCCTTCGTATCGTCGAGAATGGGAACCGCAACCACGATAACATGAGTCCCAAAACTTGGGTCAAACGTGATCTCGCCCACATAACCACTGGGGCCGGGGCTTTTCATCACCGCTTGCCACCAGGGCGTCTTCCCGTAGAAATACTCCACTTGCGGGATCGAACTGACCACCAGTGCCCCCTGCTGGTCGGTCACCAAAATCCCGACATAGTCCGATTTACGGATGTCGTGCCACCGGATGAGGTAGTTGGTGACAATGCGATTGATGAAGAGAGGAAACTCGCTACGCTTATCCCGCTGGCGCCAGCGCTGCTGCCAATCCGTGATCATGCCCTGAATGTTTTGGGCATCCTTTCCCTCATACGTACGGTTGGCTTCGGTGACGGCGGTACGAAGAAAGGGGGTCGCGGCAAGCTGCTGGGCCTCGTTCATCCCGCGGCTGACCTGCATTTCGATACGGCGAGCGGCTTCCACGGCGACTTCTTTGAAGTTGGCGCCGGTCATTTCGCGAAGTGCGCGACGCTCCTCAATGTAGGTGAGCGCCAGCAGAAGAGTCAGTGGCAGGAGGCCAACCATCACGATGGCCGTGATGATCTTATGCTGGAGACTATGAGAGCGACTCCAGAACGTCATGGATGTGCCCAGAGGAGAATGCGACAATCCGCGCGAGGCTCGCGAGGCAGGCTGAAGGCTGAAGCTGGGAAGGACGAAGGTTGAGGTTCAACGGTTTGAACACTTTCGCCTTCGGCCTTCTCCTCGGCATTCGGACTGCGATCGACGAGCGATTATGTCACCTTCCGGCTAACTCCGTTTCAACAGCCGCCCGGAGGCTCCTGGCCAAAGCAATAGCAACGGACTGGCGACGAAGATCGACGAATAGGTCCCGAATATCACGCCCCAGAGCAGGGCGAGCGAGAAGTCGTGCAAAACCTCTCCGCCGGCCAACGTCAGAGGAATCAGTACCAATACGACGGTCAAACTGGTGACGATCGTGCGGCTCAATACTTGATTGACCGCATTGTTGATAATCGTCTCCTCGCTGTCCCGCCGCCGCATCCTGAGGTTTTCTCTGATCCGATCGAAGACGACGACCGTATCCGTCATGGAATAGCCGGCCAACGTCAGCAACGCCGTTACCACCAACAGGGTGATTTCCTTATCCAGGATGTAAAATGCGCCCAGGACCGCCAAGACGTCATGGAACGTCGCTAAGGCCGCCGCGATGCCGAATCGAAGCTCAAATCGCCCCGCCACATAGAGGATGATCCCGGCAAAGGAAATGAGGACCGCGATAAGGGCGTCCTCTTGCAGTTTATGCCCGATAGCCGGCCCGATTTCCGTACTAGAATCGACCACGAAATGGTTCGACGGGAATTCCTTCGTGAACACCGCCACGACCCGTTCGGCAACCTTCTCCTCAAGAGTCGTCGATGTTTTCAGGCGGATCAGGAGTTTGTTTTCCTGACCGAACTCTTGCAGCTCGGCATTGGCCAAGCCGTTCTCCTCCAATACTTTTCGGGCTTCGTCGATCCGAATCGCTTGGTCGAATTTCAGCTGGACCGCGGTGCCGCCCACGAAATCGATGCCGAGGTTGGCCGCCCCTCGGCTAATCTG
>JANYAJ010000076.1 GCA_025361385.1 Nitrospira sp. | reverse complement strand
ACAGGCATGACGAAAGGGACTTCTCGTCCCAGCACCGTCGCACGTTGCATCCTTGCGCAGGGCTCTGATGACAGAAAGGTTTCAAAAAGAGCCGTGAGATCCTCCATGACGGCAGCCATCAATTGAGGATGATCCTGTGCGACATAGCGACGACAGGCCTGTTCAATGGCCATACTGATTTCAGAGCGAGGCCCGATAAAGTCCCACTGTTCCAATACCGCATGAGCACAGACTCCGATCAAGCGCGCCAGATCAGCATCACGCGTAGAGACAGTCCGATGCAGCTGGGTCTCGGGCTTGCCTCCTACCAGGCGAGACGGGGTCAGTCGTCGCGGCGTCGTTCGACGCTGCTCCCACTCGACCTGCCGCGCCTGGCGACGAGTCAGAATCGGGCCAAGGGCGGGAGCAGGAGCGACCGCCAATCGCGGCTCCGGCTTATGACGTCTCGCGGCCACCGTGGCCTCTGTGATGACACGCGTGAGGCGGCTTGTTCCGATGCACATCTGGCCATCCATCGATAACGTCGGCTCGTCAGATAGGACCTCACCGAGCAGAGAGAGGACCGTGTCATGTCCTGGCTTGCTGATCTGTCCGCCTGATAACACCAGCAGATCGCGCGCCCTGGTCATCCCAACATAGAGAAGCCGTCTCTGCTCTGCCTCTTCCCGCGCCGCCATCTTCAGGTCCACCAGCAGGGCTCCGAGGTTCGACTGGCCCCCCATCTGCAGGCTATAACAGCGACTCGACCAATCATGATGAATGGACGGTCCCTTGCGGAGATTCTTGGAGCCCTGGTGCAGGCCGGGAAGAATGACCACAGGAAACTCCAATCCTTTGGCCTTATGGATGGTCAGCACCCGAACGGCATCGAGTGATTCCTCGGCCAACGCGCTCTCTGCCTCATCGGGCTGTTCAGCCACTCTGGTCATCATCACGTCGACGAACCCGGTCAACGTCAGATGGGGACGGTCGGCCAGGGCTTCGGCCATATCTCTGGTCTTTCGTAAATTGACTACGGCTTGCTCACCGTGAAGCGATGCCGCGGCCAACTCGAGAACCGGCAATCGCTCGAAGATTAAATCGATGGCGTCAGGCACAGGCCGCAACGGCGCGAGCTGATGCAGCTCGGCCAATCGCTCATACAGCTGCGTCACCATCTTCGCCTGGGGATGGTTCCAGGCTGACAGCCGCTCTCGTTGCTGATAGTCCAACCCCTCTATCTGTTGGAGAGCCAGCAGATCCCCGTCCGCCATACCGCCAAGGGGTGAGCGTAAAACTCCGACTAACGCGATCGTATCGTGCGGGTTGTCGATGACCCGGAGGAGGTTGACCACATCGATAATTTCTTGCCGCCGATAGAAATGCTTTTCCCCATCAGTGATATAGGCAATGTCATAGCGGCGGAGGGCATCGAGATAGACCTGTGTCTGGGTCAACTTTCTGAAGATCAGCGCAATATGGCCTGGTTGAAGCGGGCCTTCTCGACGGTCGCGATCTGTGACGGTCGTCCCGACGAACAGCTCCTCCTTCAGCCAACGCGCCAGCGCTTCCGCCTCCGCCCTGGTTGCAGTCTGCACATCGAACTCCTCCTCGTCCTCTCCCGGCGTGACCAGTCGAAGTTGCGCCCCGGAGACGGAGACTTCCGGCTTTCGTTGAGGCCTCGCCGCCAGCCGTTCATTGGCCGGTTGAACATGTTCCGTCGCGTGAAAGAGCCGGTCGAAGACATTGTTCACCACATCGAGCACGGCCCCGTCACTCCGAAAGTTCGTGACCAGGGAGTAGATGCCTCCCCCGCCCGCTCGAATTTTCTCCACGACCCGTTCGAAGGCTTCGATATCGGCCCGGCGAAAGGCATAGATCGATTGTTTGGGATCCCCCACGATAAACAATTTTCCCGGTTCCAAGTCGACATCTTGCCATGCAGTCTGATGGTTGCCAGCCCGTTCACCAAGATAGAGGATGATCTCGTACTGGACCGGATCCGTGTCTTGAAACTCATCGACCAGAATCGCACGATAGGTCTGCTTGATCCTGGCACGGACAGCCGGATGGTCACGCAAGAGGGTTTTAGCCCGAGCCAGCAACCCGTCGAATGCGATCCACCCGGAGGTGTGAAATCCCTGGTTGACCTGATCCAAAAATGGCCGTACGAGCGTGACCACCTCTTGAAAGTAGGTCTGGTTCACCGTCAAAAGTTGTTGGGCGAGTCCGATGATCGATGACGTCTCCTGAAACGTATCTTTATCCCATCCGGCAGGCGGCTTTCCCAGATCTTTCTCCAGAACAGCCCGTTCATCCTGAGCGAAGGCATCAAGTCTCAACGGCCCCTGCTCAAGCAAGAGTGCCAGCAACTGCACCGCAGCGGCGAGCATCTGTTCCGCCTTACGCCGTTTAGGTCGATCTTGTGCGGCAAGGATGGTGGTCGCACGGCCATGGGTTGCCACCACCCAATCACGAAAGACGCCCTCCAGAGAGTTGGATCGACATTGACGGTCCAGCTCATCCAGATCGACAAAGTCCCCGGCGAGAGCGGCGGTAAATTGCTGGAGATCGTCGAGGGAGGCCCCGGCGAGGACCAGCCGCCAGCGGGCATGTTGTGGTCCATCCGATCCGAGCTCATCGTCCAGCCAACGATCCCAACTCGAATAAAACAGTTCCTTGAAGCGTGACCCGTCATCCTCTTGAAATGATGGGTCTACTCCTGACTCTAGTGGATGGAGCCGCAGGAGGTGTGCAGCGAAACTATGCAAGGTGCCGATCTGCGCCTTCTCCATCTGCTCAAGCGCCGTCTTGGCCCGTTCAGCCACTTGTTCAGCTGAAAGATGATAACGGGTCCGGAAGGTGGCGCTCAGATCATCGGCCTGCTCAGTCAGGCGAAGGAGCTGCGCGCGGAGCCGTTGCTTCATTTCAGTGGCGGCTTTATTCGTGAAAGTGAGGGCGACAACCTCCGTGATGGCCAAGGGGCTTGGCTCTCTCAGCAGCAAGTTGAGGATGCGATTAACGAGGATCGTGGTCTTGCCGGTTCCGGCTCCTGCCACCACCACGACATTACGATCCCAGGTGGTCTCTGCCAGGAGCCGATCCTGGGAGTCCGTCAATGTCAGCGATTCACTCATCCTGCACTTTCTGCTTTCTCAACTTGCGTAAGACTCGGGCCTGGGGTGAACGATAGGAGCGCCACCAGGCCATGGCATCATGGCGTCGACAGGCACCGGAGAACTCGCAGTAGTCGCAATAGCCATCGGGGAGAATAAAGAATTCCCTGTTCGCGATACCCTGGATCAACGTCGAGAGGGTCTGCCCGATCAGAGCACCGGTGTGGCC
>JANYAJ010000074.1 GCA_025361385.1 Nitrospira sp. | reverse complement strand
GGACGCGTTTCTGCGGGCGGCAGCCGCCATGAGCCGCATCGTCGGAAACGCAGGGGATGATATTCGCGATGTGCAAGCCCTGAACAAAGCGTTCGTGGACATCATGGAGTTGCGTCCCGGCCTCCGGCGTCTGAGTGTCTACGATGTCTCGGGTGATACCGGCCTGCTGATCACGAGCACGGATCCGGGACAGGCTCCCACGACGTTGAGCGATCAGGAGCGGACTTCCGTGCAGGCGGGACGGGCCGTGACCAAGTTCGACGATGCCCAGGAGGATCGTGGATGGATCATTACTGCCCCAGTGGTGGTCAAGGGTCAGGTGGTGGGGGCGCTTCGTGGCAAGTTTTCGATTGCCAAGTATGATCGTCTCATCGAGCAAGAGCGGGCGTTTATCAAGGTGCTCGCCGTGGCGATGGTGGCCCTGACAAGCCTGGTATTCCTGGCTTTTCTCAGGGTGCAGGTCCATCGTCCCGTAGCGGTGCTTCTGCAGGCCATGCGGCGGACCGAAGGCGGCGATCTGGCCAGCCAGGCGCCACTGGGTGGATCGTCGGACATTCGAGAGGTGGTGAGCCAGTACAATCGGATGGTGGACCGAATTCGGAAGGCTGTGGGGGTCAAAGAACAATTACTCCAGGAGATTCATCGCTTCAACGACACGTTGCAACGAAAGGTCTCCGAAACCACAGAAGAACTTCGCAGGACCCACGCGATGCTGGGGGAGGCTCGCGCCCAGGCTGAACGGGCAGAAAAGTTAGCCGCTCTGGGTGAACTGTCCGCCGTGGTGGCTCACGAACTGGGGAACCCCCTGAACGCGATCTCCGGTAACCTGCAGATGCTCGAGCACGATGCCACGAGCGAGGATCGTGATCGGCATCTGTCTGTTGTTCGGGCTGAGGTCAAGCGGATGATCGAGATCCTCCATCATATTCTCGAGTCGACTCGCGTCAGAACCGAACGGAGCCCCGTGGACCTCAACGCAGTCATCCGGGATGTGCTGGCCGTCAATGCTCCCGGTCTCCCTCATCGGTCTATCGAGCTCGTGACCGACCTGCCGCAAGGACTCACTCCTGTCGCCGCAGATCCACAGACCCTTCACGGACTCATCTTTAACCTGGTCACGAACGCAATTCAGGCCATGCCACAGGGCGGAGAGCTGGCGATCTGCACTCGATACATCCGGAACGAGGAGAGCGACGGCACGCTCGTGGTAGCCGGGACACATGAGTTGGACAACGGTGCCATTCGTCTGCTAGTGCAGGATACGGGGCATGGGATTTCACCGGAATATGTCCATCGCATTTTTGAACCATTCTTCACCACACGGCAGGCTCAGCGGGGGACAGGGCTT
Organism: Nitrospira sp.; assembly: GCA_025361385.1. Lineage (GTDB taxonomy): Bacteria > Nitrospirota > Nitrospiria > Nitrospirales > Nitrospiraceae > Palsa-1315. The sequence goes on along the minus strand of JANYAJ010000074.1, from coordinate 956 downwards.
GGATTAGCCATTTGTCACCGAGTTGTCTCGTCGGTCGGCGGACGACTCGCGGTGCAGAGTGTTGTCGGACAAGGAACCACTTTCACGATCGATCTCCCGCTGTGGAGGGGACGCCGTTTCGGAGAGCAATCTGATGGAGAGTGAGAGCTGGATTCTGGTCGTGGATGACGACCGACATAATCGCGAGATGCTGGGGGAAGCGCTGCAACGCGCCGGATTTCACGTCGTCCTGGCGTCCGGTGTGGTGGAGGCCATGGAGATGGCAGGGGGACGAGATTTTGATGCGATCATGAGCGATATCAAGATGAGTCCATTCTCCGGAATGGATCTCCTGCAACGGATGCGCGACTCTTATCCGGAGACCCCGGTGGTGCTGCTGACCGCGTTCGGGTCGCTGGACACCGCAATCCAGGCCATGAAGCAAGGGGCCTTCGATTACATCACCAAACCAGTGAATCTTGAGGAACTGGCGCTGGTGATGAACCGCGCGATGCAGCATCATCGGCTCGTGCGCGACCACCGGCACCTCTCCAGAGTGTTTGATGAGCATGTGCGTGCGGCGTCATTCGTTGGCCAGAGCCACGCCATGGTCGAGGTTTTCAAGCTCGTCGGGAAAGTGGCGCCAGGCCGGACGAGCGTGCTGATCCAGGGAGAAAGCGGGACAGGGAAAGAGGTCATCGCCCGGGCCATCCACGACAACAGCCCACGGGCCGCCAGGCTGTTTGTGGCCGTGAACTGCAGCGCGATCCCGGACGCCCTCCTCGAAAGCGAACTATTCGGCCATGTCAAAGGCTCGTTCACAGGCGCCCATGCATTCCGGCGGGGCTTATTGGAAGAAGCCAGCGGAGGGACGCTCTTTTTGGACGAGGTGGCCGATCTGTCTCCGGCTGGGCAGGCAAAATTGTTGCGGGCGTTGCAAGAGCAAGAAATTCGTCGGGTCGGCAGCAATGAGACGG
>JANYAJ010000073.1 GCA_025361385.1 Nitrospira sp. | reverse complement strand
ATGAAACTTCCTCTCTTTACCGGATTCAGGATTCAAAATCAGATCAAGGAAGCCAGTCATCGCAAAGGGGAAACGGAGGAAGAACTCCAGAGTCTCGCGAATGAAATCGTCTTGCAGATTGTTCGAGCCTATCTCACCAGGACGACGAATGCCGAACAAATCGCACTCGAGCAAGAACGTGTGACCTTTTCGAAAGAGGCGTTGCTGCTCGCGCAAGAGCGCTACCGCCTTGGCTTGAGCCCGATCGTGGAGGTCGTACGCGCGACGGCGGTGTTGTTCGAATCCGAATCTCGTTTGGCGGAAGCCCGGTATATCTATAAAACCAGTGAGTCAGTCGTCGCTTATGCCACGGGACAAGAATACAAACGCTTTTAACAGAACGCTGAAACAGTCTGCCAGCGTTGTTCTCGCATCCTAGTTCAGCTCGTCTTCTAAGTGGGTCAATGCGGAGCATGACATGATGTTCTCCCGAACTGTAAAAAATCTATCTGGTGCGTTCATCCTCCTCTTGTGCGGCGGCACCATGTTGTTCGCCGCAGAAACGATCTCGTCCAGTCCTATACCTATGCCCGGTGCCCCGCTGACGTGGGAGCGGGCCATCCGGATGGCGATCGAGAGGCAACCGCTCATCAAAGTGGCGGAACATGAGGTGCTGGAATCCCAGGCCCTGGTGAAGCAGATCGAATCGGCTAATTATCCACAAGTAAGCGGCATGGTCTCAAGTTCTGCCGGCAACACCAGAGTCCTGGCCAACCTCGGGATCTCAGGCTCACTGCCAAAACCCACCAACTACCTGACGACTCCCGGGATTCGCGCAGATTATCTCATTACGGACTTCGGGCAGACGGCGCATCGAATTCTCTCCCAGAAGTCGCTTGCAGCCGCAGCCGAGAAAGCCGTGTTGACTGCCAAAGCGCTGACCATCCTGAATGTGGAGCAGGCCTATCTCAATTGCCTGAAGCAGCAGCGGCTCGTGGACATTTCCCGCGAAGTCTTGAATGAGCGCGAACTGATCCGTCAACAGACGGAGGTGTTCTACCGACGCCAATTGCGATCCAAGCTAGATCTGGATTTTGCCTCGGTCGAGTCCAATCGGGCAGAAGTAGTGTTGATTAAGGCTCAGAACAACCTGGTGTTGGCATTTGCCGCATTGAATACCGCCATGGGTTTTCAGGGGCCTTGGACCTATCTGTTGGAACCGGCGGTTCTCTCGGTCACGCCAAGCGCCAGTCCTGAGTCACTGGTTCAGGAGGCGCTGAATCAGCGACCGGAGCTCCTCGGAAGCAAAGACCGGATACAGGCGGCGGAGGACGCGTTGCAGGCAGCCAAGGCCCTTCGCTTCGGATCGGTGACCGGGATCGGCACCTTGGCCTACACCTGGTGGGGCCATGAGGAACGACCCAGCGGAAAAGAGGTCAGCAATCCCGGCGCGAAAATGGGGTGGTACGGACTTGGCGCGACCAGTTCAGTTCCCTTGTATACCGGCGGTCGCATTGAAGGCCAAATCGAGGAGGCCGATGCGCGGAAAGGCGAGACCCAAGCCACTACGCGATCGATCGCCAATGATATCGTGCTGCAAGTCGCACAAGCCTATCTCAGCCGGCTGACCGCCGAACAACAAATCAAGGTATCGGAAGAGAAGGTTGCCCACGCGCGCGAAGCACTGACGCTCGCACGCGGGCGGTACAAGGCCAGCCTGGGCTCTATCCTCGATGTGACGACCGCGACGACCGATCTCTTGAGCGCCGAGGTCGGGCTCGCTGACGCGCAGTATGACTATCGAGCCAGCGAAGCCGCACTCGCCTATGCGACAGGAGTCGAATATGCGCGGTATTGAATCGACACGAGGGCGGATCGCACGCCGGGGATCTGTGTGCCTCGGGTGCGTACTGATCGTGGTTCTTGTATTCGTCGGAACCTGCTGGTCGGCGGAGCGTGCTTCTGAGAGACCTGTACAGCCGCCGCTCGTTCCCATCCCATCGCCGAATATCCCTCCATCGAAGGGCGCCTTTCTGGGCTATGAGACCGCGATTCGGATTGGCCTTGATCGTCATCCGCTGCTTCGCCGATCGAAGGAGACGGCTTTAGCTGCGGAGGCAGTCACGGATCAGGTGGCGGCGCGCTACTACCCGGAGTTGAATGCCTATGCGATTCAGACGGGAGGGACCGTTCGTCCGCTTAGCGCCTTCAACGTGGCAGGCGCACAGAACAAGCCAACCTCCTATGTGGAAAGTGCGGGGTTTCTGGCGGACCAGCTGATTTACGATTTCGGTCAAACTGCACATAAAGTATTGGCGGAGCGGGCCGGCCAGGAGGCAGCTGAAAAGGATATCCAGACACACAAGGCGACGGTGATTCTCAAGGTGCAACAAGCCTACATCCACTGCTTACGGCAAAAGCGTTTCGTCGAGATTGCAGAAGAAACCGTGCGAGAACGCGGGGTCCTGCGTGATCAAATTGCGATTTTGTATAAGCGGGAGTTGAAGTCAAAATTGGACTTCGACTTCATGTCGGTCGAGCTTAGGAATGCCGAGATTCAGTTGCTTCAAGCTAAGAACGAACTCCGTGCCGCGTTCGCAGGACTGAATAACGCCATGGGAGTTCGGGGCTCAGAGGATTACACCTTGGAGGATCTCCCTGCCGCCTCTGCCTCGTCGAGCACACTAGAAACACTGATCACTCAAGCGTTGGGGGAGCGTCCGGAACTACTCGGCATAGCTGATCGGATCACACAGGCGGATGAACGGCTCAGTTCGGCCCAGGCTCTGAATCTTCCCACGATCGCAGCCCAAGGCATGTCTGGGGTCATTCATTTCAGTGATGCCCCGCTGAACCAATATGCCGGCTCTCATCCCGGGCAAACCAATTTGTGGTGGGGCGCAGGAGCCCTGGTCTCCGTGCCGATCTTTACCGGGTTTCTGATCGAGAACCGCGTTGGCGAAGCGCGGCAACAGAAATACAAGGCTGAGCAGAGGAAGGTCGATTTGTCGAACAGAATTGCGTTGGAGGTGGCGGATGCCTACCTGACGCTGCAAACGGCCCGGCAACAGATCCCCGTCGAGGAGAAGGAAGTAGAGTCTTCACGCAGTGCGCTCACCTTGGCCAAGGAACGCTATCGGCTGGGGCTATCCTCCATTGTCGATGTCACCACGGCGACCACAGCTCTGTTGGTGTCTGAAGTTCGACTGTCCGACGCACGCTATGCCGTTCAGGTTGGCATCGCGGCCGTTGCCTTCGCCACCGGCACAGGGTATCAGCAGTTTTGATAGGCGAGTTAGGCTGTGTGATTCACCAAGCTGGCAACGATGAAGGCTGGCCTATAGCCGGCACTGTGGTTTGACGTCGGGTTACGATGCTTTTAGGATGACGATTGAGCATCTCTGCTCTTGATGCGTCGTGTACCCATGTTGTTCAGTAATTCTCTGATCGAACATGGGCCCTTGCCTGTGGTTCGCCACAGCCAATCACCCCGGGCGGTGGCAGGATCATCGCAATCCAACCCGTAGTACCTGTATCCCTGTGGAGGTGAGGAGCCGCAAATGTTCACAATTGTGAACATTTTGAAAGGGCAAAGGTCATGGTCAGAGAATCTTATCCATGGTGAGTTCGACCTGAGCCAACAATCCACCTCAAAAAGGAGTTAGCCCCATGAAGCATAGTCATCTCATATCTCTCACGACTCTGACAATGTGTTCAGTGCTATCTGGGTGCGCTGCTACCACACCATTTCCACCAAAAGTGATGGAAAGGGTCTCGCCGACCTTTCATTTTGAGGCGTGGCGAGACGCGTCTCCCACGAATGCGTCAGGGCAGTCCGATTCAGGCCTTACCGTCGAGCTGGGAGGCCGGATCGTACAGGCTTCCAGGAATGGCAAAGGTATCGTAATTGTCGCCGAACAACTTCCTATCGTAACCCATCCCGTGTATGGACCCACGGAAGATATCAAGAGAACCGGGGACTATGAATTCGCATTTCTCTATCCCGGAGAACTTGAGCCCCAGGATCTGAGGAACGGAAACCGATTCGTCATTGTGGGTAAAACGACAAGTAGACGGCCGATTGTGGTGAACGGCGTGCCGAAGACCGAGCCCTTCTTAGTCGCGGACTGCATCCATGTCTGGCAGACAGGCAGGACAGAAATTGCGGAATTTAAAGAAAGCGTTGGAGGAGGCTATTCACCTCTTCCGGAGAAGACGTACTGCGTCGCTCAGCAGTAGGGAAATTCGGAAAGTAGCGACCAGAACAGTTACCTGCTGAAGAGAGGAGATTCCGAACGGAAGCGCGTAGCCTAGCGTCAAGTCTCATACGCGATTGCTGATTTCGTAACGTACCTCCGCTCTTACCTTTTGGTAGGCTCAAGGCAGATGGCAAAGATGTTATTCTGATGATTAGTCCTAACGACTCGTTTGCACATTCACTGAAGAAGTGTCTTAGTGATAATAATTATGGGCTCGCTCACGCTCGGCACCGGCAGCCTGTCGTGGTTCTCGTAGATCGCCTATCCGCGAACTTCAAAACGATACGGCAACATCCGGCGATCAAAACAGTTCCGGGTTAATGGAAAGCTCATTAAAAATAGAGACGCAGCCTTACCCACCTTGTCGAGAGCGTGCTGGTGCTGGAATAATGTCGTGATGGGGAACGGGAAACTGGTGAGCTGGATAAGCGACCGGCTGAATGTGGGAACCCCGCGCATGGCGGGCGTGTTAGGCGGGGTCGTGGTGACCGGTATTGTGCTGGTTCTGCTGGCCATCGCATCGGTGAACATGGTGGATACTATGGTGATTGAACAAGCTGCCGCGCAAGACCGTCTGGACGCGTTTCTGCTGGCGGCAACAGCCATGAGCCGCATCGTCGGAAACACAGGCGACGATATTCACGACGTGCAAGCCCTGAACAAGGCGTTCGCGGACATCATGGCGTTGCGTCCAGGCCTCCGGCGTCTAAGTGTCTACGATGTCTCGGGTGATGCCGGCCTGCTGATCACGAGTACGGATCCGGGACAGGCTCCCGCGACGTTGAGCGATCAGGAGCGGACCTCCGTGCGGGCGGGACGGGCCGTGACCAGGTTCGACGATACCCCAGAGGATCGGGGATGGATTATTACAGCTCCAGTGGTGGTCAAGGGGCAGGTGCTAGGGGCGCTTCGTGGCAAGTTTTCGATTGCCAAGTATGATCGTCTCATCACACAAGAGCGGGCGTTCGGCAAGGTGCTTGCCATGGCAATGGTAGCACTGACAAGCCTGGTATTCTTGCTCCTTCTCAGGGTGCAGGTCCATCGTCCCGTAGCGTTGCTCCTGCAGTCCATGCGGCGGACCGAAGACGGAGATCTGACCAGCCAGGCGCCACTGGGTGGATCGTCGGACATTCGAGAGGTGGTGAGCCAGTATAATCGGATGGTGGACCGAATTCGGGAGGCTGCGGCGGTCAAAGAACAATTGCTCCAGGAGATACATGGCTTCAACGACACGTTACAACGAAAGGTCTCCGAAACCACAGAAGAACTTCGCCGGACCCATGCGATGCTGGGGGAGGCTCGCGCCCAGGCTGAACGGGCAGAAAAGTTAGCCGCGCTGGGTGAACTCTCGGCCGTGGTGGCGCACGAACTGGGGAACCCCCTGAACGCGATCTCCGGTAACCTTCAGATGCTCGAACACGATGCCACGATTGAGGATCGTGATCGGCATCTGTCTGTTGTCCGGGCCGAGGTCAAGCGGATGATCGAGATCCTGCATCATATTCTCGAGTCGACTCGCGTCAGAACCGAACGAAGCCCCGTGGACCTCAACGCGGTCATCCGGGATGTGCTGGCCGTCAATGTCCCCGGTCTCCCTCATCGGTCGATCGAGCTTGTGACCGATCTGCCGCAAGGACTCGCTCCTGTCGCCGCGGATCCACAGACCCTTCACGGACTTATCTTTAACCTGGTCACGAATGCGATCCAGGCCATGCCACAGGGAGGAGAGTTGGCGATCTGCACCCAACACATCCGGCACGAGGAGAGCGACGGAACGCTCGTGGTGGCTGGGACCCCTGAGTTGGAGGACGGCGCCATCCGTCTGATCGTGCGGGATACGGGGCATGGGATTCCACCGGAATATATCCATCGCATGTTTGAACCATTCTTCACGACACGGCAGGCCCAGCGGGGGACTGGGCTTGGGTTAGCCATCTGTCACCGAGCCGTCTCGTCGGCCGGTGGACGACTCGCGGTGCAGAGCGTCGTCGGACAAGGAACCAACTTCACGATCGATCTCCCGCTGTGGAGGGGACGCCGTTTCGGGGAGCAATCTGATGGAGAGTGAAAGCTGGATTCTGGTTGTGGATGACGACCGACATAATCGCGAGATGCTGGGGGAAGCGCTACAACGCGCCGGATTTCACGTCGTTCTCGCGTCGGGTGTGGTGGCGGCAATGGAAACGGCAGGGGGACGGGATTTTGATGCGATCATGAGCGATATCAAAATGAGTCCGTTCTCCGGAATGGATCTCTTGCAACGAATGCGCGACTCTTCTCCGGAGACCCCTGTGGTGCTGCTGACCGCGTTTGGGTCGCTGGATACCGCAATCCAGGCCATGAAACAAGGGGCCTTCGATTACATCACCAAGCCGGTGAATCTGGAGGAGCTGGCGCTGGTGATGCACCGTGCGGTGCAGCATCATCGGCTCGTGCGCGACCATCGGCATCTGTCCAGAGTGTTTGATGAGCGTGTGCGTGCGGCGTCATTCGTTGGCCAGAGCCACGCCATGGTCGAGGTCTTCAAGCTGGTCGGGAAAGTGGCACCAGGCCGGACGAGCGTGCTGATTCAGGGGGAAAGCGGGACAGGGAAAGAGGTCATCGCCCGGGCCATCCACGACAACAGCCCACGGGCTGCCAGACTGTTTGTGGCCGTGAACTGCAGCGCGATCCCGGATGCCCTCCTTGAAAGCGAACTGTTCGGCCATGTCAAAGGCTCGTTCACAGGCGCCCATGCAGTCCGGCGGGGCTTATTGGAAGAAGCCAGCGGAGGGACGCTCTTTTTGGACGAGGTGGCCGATCTGTCTCCGGCTGGGCAGGCAAAATTGTTGCGGGCGTTGCAAGAGCAAGAAATTCGTCGGGTCGGCAGCAATGAGACGG
>JANYAJ010000072.1 GCA_025361385.1 Nitrospira sp. | reverse complement strand
CGGCAACACCGCGGAATGCCTGATACTCCCGTCGAGGAAAATCGCGAGGTCGGTCGTCCCCCCTCCGAGATCGATCATGACGACCCCCAGATCCCGCTCTTCCACGCTCAAGACGGCCTCACTGGAGGCCAACGGCTGCAGCACGATATCCACGACATCGAGTCCCGCGCGATTCACACACTTAATGATGTTCTGCGCGGACGTCACGGCGCCGGTAATCACATGGACGTTCACCTCGAGGCGGTTTCCGGACAGTCCCAACGGCTCCCTGATACCCTCTTGCCCGTCTACCGTAAATTCGCGGGGCAACACATGGAGAATCCGCCGGTCGTGAGGAATCACCGCCAGCGTGCGGGCACTCTCGATAGCCCGCTGGATATCCTCCCGCGTGACCTCTAACTTCTTGAGGGGCACCACGCCCTTGCAGTTCTCCGCGGAGATATGACTGCCGGCAATGCCGGTGTAGACGGAATTGATCTGGACCGCCGCCATAAGCTCCGCTTCCTCGACCGCCTTTTTGATCGATTCGACGGTACTCTCGATATCGACCACGACACCTTTACGGAGACCCCGAGAAGGACTGGACCCGACCCCGATGATGTTCAGCGTCCCCTCATCGGTGATTTCCGAAACGATGGCACAGATCTTCGTGGTCCCAATATCCAACCCCACAAGAATCTGATCACGCTTCGGCACAGTCCTCACCCCCTTTCACGCACAATCACACGGTTGTCGTAACGCAAATCGATCTCGCTGCCCTCATGCTTCCGCCCATCGAACGATGCCGTCTTCAACGACGGCTTCACTTTCTGGAACCGTTCCCACTGATCGACCAAAGCATCGGCGCCGAACTGAAATCGCATCCCGTTGGCCGATGCCACCACATTCGAAGAATTCGCGAGATCCACTTCAACCCGCCCTTCGATCGAATTGCCGATGAGTCTGGCCAGCGCGACCCCTGACTGCACCGCGTTACGGACACGCGAATCGCCCCGTAGAAGCGACTTCGGCTCCAATCCGATCAATAACGGCAGCGTGAGCTGATCCTGCCTGCCCAGCTTAGCCAGGAGGTGCCCGCTCTCATCGCTCAGCCAATGCTCAACGCCCGTGCGAATAATCGCAGCTGGCGTGCGCTCCAATACCGTCACATGCAGCAGATGCGGAGGCCTGCGTTCGACGATCGCTTCCTTGATCCAAGCATGCGTCCGCACGCGCTCGGCAAGAAACCCGGTACTGACTTGCTGAAGCCCCATGCCGGGCTTCAAGCCCAGCAACTCCACCACTTCCGGTTTCGTCACATGGTGAATCCCCTCCACCTCGACCTCACGGATTTCCAGCCAGCGCTGAAGAACCGGCCCCATCTCTCGTGTCGCGAGGGTCAGCCCCCAGGCCAACGCCGCAAGACCGATGATCCATGTCCCTATGCGCATGGCGCGTCGTCCCCGCAAGAAGAGACTCTCTCGACGTGCCTGGTGCCGTTGCTCAGCAACCTCACTGGCACGCGCCCCCTTCCACTGATTGAGCCGAGGGCCGATGGCGCGCACCGCTCGCTTCCGCATGGACAACTTCATGGCTTATGCGCTTCCTCTGACGACTGATCAACGCGGGCTGCGCGAACAAGTGCGGACTCCAGTATCCGTTCGGTCAGCTCGTCATAATCGATCTTGGCTCGCCCCGCCGCCATCGGCAACAAACTCGTTTCCGTCATCCCCGGCGCCGTATTGATCTCCAGCACAAACGGACGTCCCTTCGGAGTAATACGGAAATCCACCCGGGCCGCGCCTTCGCAACCCAGTACCTCATAGGTGCGCAACGCCAACGCGCGAATCTGCTTGATTACCGTCGCCGTTAATGGTGCGGGACAGAGGTACTGCGTTCTCCCCTTTTCATACTTCGCGGCGAAATCGTAGAACCCACCCGGCGCCACAATCTCCACAGCAGGGAGGACCAATGGCGAAATGGCCTGTCTCCCGATGATCGAGACCGTGACCTCATGCCCCGGAATGTAGGCCTCGACCATCGCATCCGTATCGTAGCGATGGGCCAAGGCCAAGGCGTCACGCCATTGCGCCGGCTTCCGCACGATGGTAACACCGATTGTGGAGCCTTGCGACGCAGGCTTGACCACGACAGGCCATCGCAACTTCTCCGCCCGCAACAGCGTGGCGCTGGACACCTTCGTCCCTCGCTTCACGACGGTACCACCAGGCACAGGAATACCCGCCGAGGCCAAGAGTGTTTTTGTCGTCACTTTATGCATGCCAACCGCACTGGCCTGGATACCGGATCCAGTGTAAGGAATGCCCACGGTTTCCAGAAATCCTTGAATCGCGCCATCCTCCCCGCCCGGGCCATGTAAGGCGAGAAAGGCCACAGCAATCTTCTGATCGCGCAAATCCTGGGAGAGCGTCGGACCGACATCGATGGCTACGGCATCATACCCACGGCGTACCAGCGACCGATGCACCGCGGTGCCTGTCCTGAGCGATACTTCTCGCTCGGCCGATTGCCCACCCATCAGCACCCCGATGCGGGCACGCGTGAGAAGGGGCCGTTCTGTCAGTCGAGGCTGGCTCATCTCGCTACGTCGCTCCTACAATTTTGAGTTCAAGCTCTAACCGCACACCCGCCCGACGGCGTATGGTGCTGCGGACCTTTTTAATCAGTGCAATCACGTCCGCTGCGCGTGCCTGTCCCCGGTTCACCATAAAGTTGGCATGTTTCAACGACACTTCTGCATCGCCGACTCGCGCCCCCTTGAGGCCGGTCGCCTCGATCAATCGGCCGGCAGAATCGTTCGGAGGATTTTTGAAGACACAACCGGCGCTCGGCATCGCCAGCGGCTGCGTGTCTCGCCGGTAATGGAGATAGTCTTTCACCACTCGCTCGATCTCCGACCGGACCCCCTGCTTCAATTGCAGCCATACCCCGACGACGATGCCTCGTGGCAGCAGGGCCTTGCGATACTCGAACGTCACCTGGGCTGCGTCCACATCCACGATCTGGCCTTTCATGTTCACCATCCGAACGGCCTTCACCGAATCCTTCATCTCCCCGAGTTTCGTCCCGGCGTTCATCACCACACATCCGGCCACAGTCCCAGGAATTCCCGCCGCCCATTCCAGTCCCGCGAGGGAATGGCGGATGGCGTATGCGATCAACGTCGGCATCCCGACGCCCCCATCGGAATACAGAACTGCCCCCGATTCTTCTTTGATCGTCCGCAATCGCACCAGACTGACCACGATGCCTCGGATGCCCCCATCCCGAATGAGCAAATTCGTCCCGCCCACGACAAATACAGGGATCTTGCGCGCGCGCGCTTGCTGGACCACCAGACAGACATCTTCAATATCAGCCGGCTCCACCACGACATCCGCAGGCCCTCCGATTTTAAAGGAGGTGTACTCTCGCAACGGGGCCTGGAAGGACACAGATCCCCGAACACCTGCCACCGCGGCCCGCACATCTGCCTGCGTAAATCGCGCAGGGACGCTCGTTGTTGTCGTGACATGCTGGCTGCCTCGCTTCATGACATCATGCTGTGGGAGTCAACCGGGCCAAGAGGCCAAGCCCCGTCTTCCAAATATCCCCCGCCCCGAGCGTAATGACGAGGTCTCCGGATTTGAGATGGGGCAATACCTGATCGACCAATGTATCTTTCTGTTCCACAAAGGTCACAGAGGGATGGCCGGCGGCACGCACGATCTCCGCCAGCTTCGCTCCGGACACCCCAGGAATCGGCTGCTCGCCTGCCGCATAAATGTCCGTCAAAAACAGCACGTCCGATTGCTCGAACGCTGTGGAAAAATCCTCCAGCAAATCTCGCGTCCTGGTATAGCGATGCGGCTGGAACAGCACCACCAGTCGCCGGTCTCCCCAACCTTGCTTCGCCGCGGCCAGAGTGGCCTTGATTTCGGTCGGATGATGCCCGTAATCGTCCACAACCATGATCCCATTGGCTTCCCCTCGCAGATGGAATCGACGCTCCACCCCGGTATAGGCTGCCAGCGCTTTTCGGATAAGGTCCACCGGCACATCCAACTCGATCCCAACCGCAATCGCCACGAGTGCGTTGGAGACATTGTGCCGGCCGGGCACGGCCAGGCGGAACGGGCCCAGATTCCGTCCACGGAACTGCGCCCGAAATTCGGCGCCCCATTGGTTCAAGCTAATCTCTGTCGCAAAAAAGTCCGGCGTAACCCCCCCGGGCTCACTCAACCCATAGGTCTGATAGCGCTTTACGATCTTCGGGAAGAGCGCTCTGAGCCGATCATCGTCGGCACACAACACCGCCAATCCATAGAACGGAACTTTATTGATAAACTCGAGGAAACTTTCGTTGATCTTTTCCATGCTGCCATAGTGATCGAGATGTTCCCGATCAAGGTTTGTGACAGCCGCGATGGTCGGAGACAGACGAAGGAACGACCCGTCGCTCTCATCGGCTTCCGCCACGAGGAGATCGCCGCGACCCAGCCGCGCATGACTCCCCAGCGCATTCACTTTGCCCCCGATGACCATCGTGGGATCCAACCCCCCCTGCGCCAGCACATTGGCTACCATCGACGTCGTCGTGGTTTTCCCGTGGGCGCCGGCAATGGCAACCCCGAACTTCAGCCGCATCAGCTCCGCAAGCATCTCGGCCCGAGGAATCACAGGAATCTGCTTGGCCTTGGCCGCCACGACCTCGGGGTTCTGTGCCGATACGGCGGAGGAGATCACGACGACCTGGGCCTCTCCAACGTTCGACTCGTGATGGCCGACAAAAATGCGTCCACCGAGTTCTTCCAATCTGCGCGTCGTATCGGAGGCCTGCAGATCCGAACCCGTGACTTTGTACCCCAACGTCAGCAGCACCTCGGCAATGCCGCTCATCCCCGATCCCCCGATTCCGACTAAATGAATCTGTTGTGTTTTACGAAACATTGGCGCGCGCCTTACTCCACCAACCGGTGGATACGGAGATTGTTCCTGCCGACGTTGCCCTGCATCATTAGACTTCTGCCGCTCCACCAGACCGGTTGACATCATGACGGCCCTCCATGAGTGCATAGCATTCGCGGACGATGACCTCGGCCGCATCGATTTTCCTCATCGCCATACTTGCCGCTCCCATAACCCGCACTCGTTCAGGATCTCCAAGAATCGTCACCACCGTATGAGCTAATGTGGCGCCTGTGAGCGTCGATTGCGGAAGCACCACGGCGGCCCCGGCGGCTTCCATCACCTTGGCATTCCGCATCTGGTGGTCGTAGATGGCGGTCGGCAGCGGAATGAGAATGGCCGGTGTGCCGCATGTCGTGAGCTCCGCCACCGTCATGGCGCCGGCTCGCGCGACGACGAGATCTGCCTGCCGCAATGCCGCCGGCATGTCATAGAGAAATGGCGTCACCTGCGCGACGATGCCGGCACGGCGGTAGGCCGCAGCCACTCGTGCATGGTCGGACTCGCCGGTCTGATGGGTTACCGTGAGAGTGGGCAGCTCTGTCATGAGTTCGGGCAATCCTTCTATCACCGCAGTATTCATCGCCTTTGCCCCTTGACTCCCGCCGAAAATCAGCACATGAAAGGGTCCCGATCTCTCCTGGCGCTGCTGAACTCCATCCAGAAAGGCCTTGCGAATCGGGGTCCCCACCACACGCACCTTGGAGCGATTGAACGAGTCAGCCGCCGACCCGAATGCAAGAAAGACGCGCTGGGCGAACGGCCCCACCGCTTTGTTGGCCATGCCGGGACTCGCATTCGGCTCAAGAATCACGCGCGTCACCCCGGTCAATGCTGCAGCAAGAAGCATCATAGGACTTGTATAACCGCCGACCCCGATCACCAGATCCGCCCGTCTCGTTCGCAGGATCCGCAGA
>JANYAJ010000064.1 GCA_025361385.1 Nitrospira sp. | reverse complement strand
GCCTCCCTCACGGGGCCGGCCGCGTTTGGACCGGACGGAACCTTGAATCGGCCGCTCTTCCTTATGCAAATCAAACGAGGTCGATTCCACCAGGTGAACTGAGAAAGCCACCCCATGAACTCCCTCCCGCACATCCTGCATACGATTTCCTACATGGCGCTCCCACTCCTCTTCGCCATGGTCTTGCATGAGTATGCCCATGGGTGGGTCGCCTATCGATGCGGGGATTCCACAGCCAAACTCCAAGGCCGGCTCACGATGAACCCGCTGGCACATATCGACCCATTCGGCACCATCATCCTGCCGCTGATCTGCCTGGCCATACCGGGAGGCTTCTTCCTCGGGTGGGCCAAACCAGTCCCCGTCGACCCTCGCTGTATGCATCAACCACGTCGCGACATGGCCCTCGTCGCAGCCGCAGGCCCGGCCATGAATCTCGCGCTGGCTATCGTGAGCGCCCTGCTCTTCGCCATCCTCCTGTCAATTGAGCCCACGATCGGAGACTACTGGTCCAAGTCGGGAGAGACCGGCTCGCCGGACACCTGGCGCGGCAAACTGCTGCTGCCTATCGCCGTGATGGCGGTCTACTCCGTCTTGATTAACGTGCTCTTGATGCTCTTCAACTTGCTGCCCCTGCCGCCCCTGGATGGCGGAAGGATTCTCACGAGCCTGCTTCCGCCCACTGCGGCGATGGCCCTCATGCGCGTGGAGCCCTATGGCATGTTCATCCTGATGGGATTGATCATCTTGGATCCGCAAGTCCACCTCATCCATACCGTCACCGGCACCTTGACCCACAATCTGTCCAACACGATTCTCTCCACCGCCATCGGTCTCGGCACAGGAAATACACCATGACGTTACCCAAGAAACGAGTCCTCAGCGGCATGCAGCCGAGCGGGCTGCTGCATCTCGGCAACTATCTCGGCGCGTTGGAGAACTGGAAAGGCCTTCAGAACGACTACCAATGCTATTTCTTCGTCGCGGACTGGCATGCGCTCTCGTCGAACTATGCCGATACCAGCCGCATCCGTGAATTCGTCCGGGAGTTATTGATCGACTGGCTGGCCGCGGGCATCGACCCCGCGAAAGCGACGGTCTTCGTGCAATCGCGGATCCCGGAGCATGCCGTCTTGCATCTCTTGCTCTCGATGATGACGCCTGTCTCCTGGCTGGAGCGGAACCCGACCTACAAGGAAAAGCAGGAAGAGATTACAGATCGCGACATGACCACCTACGGATTTCTCGGTTATCCGGTCCTTCAAGCCGCGGATATTCTCCTCTACAAGCCCGATTTCGTGCCGGTGGGGAAAGACCAACTCCCGCATTTGGAGCTCACCAGAGAACTGGCCCGCCGGTTCAATAGCCTCTACAAACCGGTGTTCCCAGAGCCCATGGAACAACTGACCAAGTATCCGAAAGTGCTCGGCACGGACGGCCGAAAGATGAGCAAGAGTTACGGCAACACGATCAACCTTTCCGATGCCGAACCGGTCGTGCGCCAAAAACTCAAGACGATGGTCACCGATCCCGCTCGTGTCCGGCGCCATGACCCAGGAAACCCGGACCTCTGCCCCGTGTACGATTTTCACAAAATATTTTCATTGCCGATGATTCAGGAGCAGATTAATACGGAATGCCGGACCGCCGCCATCGGCTGCATCGACTGCAAGAAACTTGTGGCCGATCGAGTCGTGGAACGCATGACGCCGATGTGGGACGCGAGGGCGGTCCTGAGCAAAGATCCCGCATACCTGAACGACATCGTGACAGAGGGCAGCCGCCGGGCCGGCGAAGTCGCCAAAGCAACCCTCCACGACGTAAACGAAGCGATGAACATTTCAATGGGGTGAACGATGCGGCACGGCAAACGGTGGCAAGGTGGGCTCGTCCTCTGCGCCCTCGTCGGAGGGCTCTCGGGCTGCGGAAGCTGGATGCATTCCGACAAACAGTCCGTCACGATTTTCACCAACCCGCCGGAAACCACCGTCGTCATCGACGACTATCTGCACCTCACCGCCCCTGGCACCGTCACGCTCAGCCGCAAAGGCAACCACCTCGCGCAGGTCGTCAAGGACGGCTATGAACCAACCTCCTTCAAAATCGATCGCACCTGGTCCTGGTGGGTCGTCGGAGACATTTTCGGCTGTTTTATTTTCTTTTCACCCATCTGCATCATGAACGACATCGACCAGGGCGGCTATTACACCTTCGACGACAAGATCTATCTGACGCTTGAGCGCCGCGCAGAACCTGCGCCATCCACACCGAAATAGCCGACCGAGCTAGCCCAGTCTCTGCGCAAGGAGATTCAGCCACCGTCCCTTGCGCTCGAGGTTCGTTACTATTTTTAGTTCAAGTATTTCCCATCCGGCTCGCCCAACCGAGCGGGCGAGTTCGTCCTTCTTCCAACGAGCGAAATAACGCCCGGGAACCCACCCGTCCATCACGATACCGCTCTTCACGCCATAGGTCACCGTCGCGGCCAAGAAGCCGCCTGGACGAACAAGACTGCACAGATCGATCAGGACCCGACGTGCAACCGGTTTCGGAAGGTGCATCAGCGAGGCTGCAGCCCAGAGGCCATCGAACGACTTTGTTTGAAATGGGAGCTGGCGGAGATCGCCCAGGACCAACGGCAACGAAGGCTCTCGGCGGCGTCCCGCTGAGAGCAACGCATTGGTACGATCCAGCCCGACAACACGATACCCACGCTGGCGAAGATTGCCCGCGTCTTGCCCGCCCCCGCAACCGAGATCCAGCAATCTCGCATCGACGGGGAGATGCCTGAGCCATTCGCTCAGTAACGGAGGGCGGCGAAGCCTTCGCTTGCTCCAACGAGCCAGACAATCCGCAGCGGACCCTTCATAGGCGGCGATCGTCTGCAAGACCACTTGAGTTGTGCTATCGTGAGGCGAGCTGCGAAGCGCCATTTATATCGCGAGGGAACACAC
>JANYAJ010000048.1 GCA_025361385.1 Nitrospira sp. | reverse complement strand
GGTGACGTATAAACGCGTCGATACCTGCGCCGCAGAGTTTGAAGCCCATACTCCGTATCTCTATTCGACATACGGAAGCGAATGTGAGGCGCGTCCGACAGACCGGAAGAAAGTCATCATCCTCGGGGGAGGACCGAATCGTATCGGACAGGGGATCGAATTCGACTACTGCTGTGTTCATGCGGTGATGGCGCTCCGCGAAGAAGGCATCGAATCGATCATGGTGAATTGCAACCCCGAAACGGTGAGTACCGACTACGACACCTCGGACCGGCTCTATTTTGAGCCGTTGACTGAGGAGGACGTCCTCAACATTGTGGAGCGCGAACAGCCGTTGGGAGTCGTCTTGCAGTTCGGCGGGCAGACGCCGCTCAAGCTCGCGCTGCCCTTGTCCAAGGCCGGGGTGCGAATTCTTGGCACAAGTCCTGACGCGATCGATCGAGCAGAAGATCGGGAACGATTCCGCGACCTCTTGAATAAGCTCGGGCTCCGCCAAGCGGAGAGCGGCATGGCCCGATCCGTCGACGAGTCCCTCCGGATTGCCGCGAAGATCAGCTATCCTGTCATGGTGCGGCCTTCGTATGTGTTGGGCGGGCGATCCATGCAGATCGTCTACGACGAATCCGGCTTGTTGGAATACATGAAGTCGGCAGTGAAAGCCTCGCCGAAGCATCCCGTCCTGATCGACAAGTATCTTTCTGATGCGATTGAAGTCGATGCCGATGCCATTTCAGACGGGACGAACGTCGTGGTGGCCGGGATTATGGAACATATCGAAGAAGCCGGGGTGCATTCGGGGGACTCGGCCTGTTCGTTGCCGCCCTATTCACTCGATCAACGTGTCGTCGAAGAGATTCGTCGACAAATGAAGGCGTTGGCGCTGGAGCTGGGCGTGATTGGTCTGATGAACGCACAATTTGCAGTCAAAGAGGATACGATCTACGTGTTGGAAGTGAATCCTCGGGGCTCGCGCACCGTGCCGTTCGTGAGCAAAGCCATTGGGGTGCCGCTGGCCAAGCTGGCGATGAAGACCATGGTGGGTAAGACCCTTCCTGAGTTGGGGTTGGTCGAGGCCCCTGCGCCGGCACATCTGTCTGTGAAAGAATCCGTCTTCCCCTTCAATAAGTTTCCGGGAGTGGATGTGCTCTTGGGCCCGGAGATGAAGTCCACCGGAGAAGTCATGGGCATCGATCAGGACTTCGGATGGGCCTTCGCGAAGTCTCAGGCTGGCGCCGGTGCGCCCCTGCCGAAGGGAGGTACGGCGTTCATCAGCGTCAAAGAGAGTGATCGACCGGCGACGTTGGAAGTCGTGCAGCAACTACAGCGGCTGGGGTTTGCCATTGAAGCCACGAGTGGAACGGCAGCCTATTTGCGCGACCACGGAGTCCATACGGAGACTGTGAATAAGGTCAAGGAAGGTCGCCCGCATGTCGTGGACCATATTAAGAATGGTCGGATCGCGTTAGTGGTGAACACGGTACGCACCGCGTCGGCCCATGCCGATTCCTTGTCGATCCGTCGGGAGGCCCTCAACAAAGGGCTGGCCTACTATACGACCATACGCGGGGCGCGAGCGGCGGTCATGGGCATTGAAGCGATTCTCAAGACAGAGCTGACCATTCGGTCGTTGCAGGAATATCACGGCACCGGAAGCGCAGAGCGATGAAAGATGAGAGCTGATCGTTGAGTGAGAGATCATGATTCGTTTCTGTTTGCCATCGTTCATCGTTCACAATTCAGCGTTGTAGTTTGGAGGAAGAATGCCGACACCGATCACGAGAAAGGGGCACGAGGCGCTCCAGGCAGAGCTCGATCGTTTGCGCAAAGTCGAGCGTGCAAAAAATATCGAAGCCATCGCTGAAGCGCGTGCCCATGGCGACCTGAGCGAGAATGCAGAGTACGATGCCGCCAAAGAACGCCAGGGATTTATCGAATCGCGTATCATCGAGCTTGGGGCGAAGTTAGCCGATGCCCGCATCATCGAAACGGCCGGGCGGGTTTCCGAGACGATCGTGTTCGGCGCGACCGTGCTCCTCATCGAACAGGAGTCGCAGTCGAAGCGGCAGTACACGCTGGTCGGACAGGATGAAGCCGATATGAAAGTGAGCCGGATCTCCATTCAGTCTCCGGTCGGCAAGGCGTTGATCGGCAAGCGCGTCGGCGATTTCGTCGAGGTCAAGACACCGGTGAAGGTGGTCGAATACGAGGTGGTGGAGATTCGTTTCGAGGAGCTCTAGTGCCGCATCCTCTTGGGCTCATCACGCTGTTGACCGATTTCGGCGATCGGGACTCGTTCGTGGCGAGCATGAAGGGGGTGATCCTCACCATCAATCCCCAGGCTAGTATCGTTGACCTCTCTCACCATATTGCACCTCATGCAGTCGGCGAAGCTGCCTATTTCCTCAACTCCTGCTATCGCGATTTTCCTGTCGGCACGGTGCATGTGGCCGTCGTCGATCCCGGCGTCGGCAGCAGGCGACGTCCCATCATCATGCGAAGCGAGCGGTATTTCTTTCTGGCTCCCGACAACGGTCTCCTGACGCCGATCCTTGCCGAAGGCGGCGAGATGGACGTGCGGCAGATCGAGAATGAGGACTATCGGCTGACATCGCTAGGCGACACGTTCGACGGTCGGGATGTATTCGCTCCGGCTGCCGCCTGGCTCACGAAACAACAACCGTTTGTCTCGTTCGGGCAACCGATTCGAGACCTTGTTCGCCTTTCGGTCGATGTGCCGACCTGGCAGGGTTCCATACTAGTGGGAACGGTCGTGTCGATTGATCGATTCGGCAATCTGATCTCGAATATCACTTCCTGTCTACTGGCTGAGGTTCAATCCAAAAAAGGACAGAAGACCCTGTCTATCCGTTTAGGGTCTCGACCGATCGATGGTTTTGTGAGGAGCTATAGCGAAGGCTCCATGAGTAAACCGTATGCGTTGATCAATGGCCATGGTCAACTAGAGGTGTTCCTCAAGGAAAAGAGTGCTGAGGAGGCATTGGCGATCATGGTCGGGGAGACGATCAGTATCGCGTAGCGTCATGTCGTGGTGTCCTTTGTGCGAGCCGGTTATTCTTCTCGTGCAGTTCTTGTGTCCCCTCTCGAATCCTGTTAAGGGTGAGACGTATCAAGATTTATTCGTAAGGGATGCCCGGGCATACACCACTTGCCGCTAATTGTTAAAGGGGAGTGAGTCCTATGGATGAACCTCAACGTTTTGACCCTGTCATGCTGTACAGGCGGCAGTTTCTGGCTGGTCCTCGTATGCCGGAACCGTTTCGTGCATGGCCTGTCATCCATTTTTCTCGAACCCTTCTGATCGGATGCCATCCGGAACTCGAGGTGACGACGGTCAGTCAACAGAGCCGAATGGTGGTCTGTTTGGGGCATATCCTCGACCCTCACAATCCCGGTCATGGAAATAGCCAAGTATTGGAACGTCTTTTGACCTTGAGCGAAACATTTTTCGATCTCGAACAGGCCCTCGCAAAACTTGGTGGACGATGGGTGTTGTTCGTGTCGCTACTGGAGAAGCAGCGAGTGTATCACGATGCAGGAGGGCTGAAATCCGTCTTCTTCTATGCTGATCCCTCGTCACAGGATCTCTGGGTTGGCTCTCAGCCTGGGCTGTTTGGGGAAGGGCTTGGATTGAGCCCCGATGAGCAGCTTGTCAAACAGTTCTGGGTGACGAAGTCCCAGAATTCATGGGTCTGTGAGTTGACGCCGTACCCCCATACGAAGCAGCTGCTGCCGAATCATTTTTTAGATATTGAACGACAAGTGAGCGCGAGGTTCTGGCCTTCCGTCGCCATTGCGCCCCAGACACTTGAGCGGGCCGCTGAGCAGATGGCGGAGATCATTCACGGCCTCATTGCGGCAGTGGCGCAGCGAGGTCCTGTGGCC
>JANYAJ010000018.1 GCA_025361385.1 Nitrospira sp. | reverse complement strand
TAATCTGGGCTCTCCCAGCCCCAACGATCCCAGTTCGACACGCCACCCGTTGGTGTGAGACTCTTTGAGCGGGAGCACGGTACGCAGACGGATCATTCTGCCGAGCCGTCTGGAGAGTTCTTTGTGCAGTGCTTCAGCAACTCCCTTGAGATGTTTCTGGTCTTCCGCATCGCGCATAACAATTCTCCCTTGCATGCCCTGTCACCCAAGGACGACACGAACATTTCTGAAATAGGTCTTGCGATCAGACCGGTATCCGACGATCGCAGACGTCCTTGCTGGTTGAGTCCGAGACAAGCCCGGGCAGGCCAAACTTCATTGAATAACCGTTATGGAAGAATAGCCCTTTCCCAGCGGGAAAGCACCGTGTGAGTGGCCAACGAGGATAACCGACAGCAGGAGAGGCGAAGAACCGCTACCAGCTCTTCTGATGAATGTGGATTCGATAGAAGGTAAAGTCCCCGGGCGCGACGAGCGCGACTCCGACGAGGCAGATGAGATGGCCATTGCGAATGTCTTCCGGAGTCATCGTGGATTGGTCGCAGATGACGGAAAAAGCCTCGCTGGCGTTCTCCCCTCGTAGCGCTTCCGACACCCATAAACACCCCAAGTATCCTCGCAGGTGTCCGACGACTTGCGCCCAAACGGATGGGGTATTGCGTTCATATACGACCCACTGAAGTTCGTGGGCGCACCATGTTTCAAGCAGGATGCTCGTGACATCCACCCCGATAGCCTGACCAGAGGGAGGCTCTGTTTCGACATTCTCGAGCGACACATAGGGAGAGCAATAGGCCAGCATCTAGTCCTCAACCTTGGATAGGAGATATTCGTCGCAGAGTCGGTGCAGTCGAAGCTCGTTCTCAAGCGACATCGAGAGAAAGACAAGACCTGCCCGCCCCTCTTTAACCCACTGCACCTGCACCAGATCGCAGATCACCGCAGCCGTCCCATCGGCAGGATAGAGTTTGAGGGTCAGGCACTGCCCGCATGCGAGAGGCATGATAAACCGAAGTCCACACCCTCTCGTCGTCAGATCAATCACCTGTCCATTCGCAAGCCCACCCGTATCCGCAAGGATTATGCGGAGATGCACCACCTCTCGCACATATCGACGGAGGTCCATCCGTGGCACAAAACAATCCTGTTCTGGGAAGACGGGCAACGTGAACTCCATGGCGGATTTATCCTTCACACTGTGCAACCTCTGATACAGAGGCAGTCGCAACTCTCGTGCCGAGAGACCACCGCTCAAATTGATTAGTGTTTTCCCGTTTATTGAAAGGAAGGAGGCTTGAGAAGTTGTAGGTTTGTATCGTGCCCGATACAAATGCGAAAGAAACGATACAACCGGGAAGCGCTACGGCGATGAAGGTGGAGCAGGAGAGATGGGAACGTCTAGCTGATAACAGACGGCTCATGCGGAAGGAACAAGGAGCCTATGGCCATACCTTATGGCAGGAACGGGAAGCCGATGGCGAGAGCAAGTAAGAGACAGGTCGAGAATCCCCATCCCTCTATCCCTGTTTTTTTTGCCCTATTTTAGATTCCGTTCCCTTCCAGAGCCGCGCGATATTGTCTTTGTGTTTGACCCAGATCAACCCACTGACGATCAGGGAAAAAATAAAAAACTCCTGTCTCTGCTCATTCACGATCGCCACGACCGGAAAGCATCCGAAGGCCGCCAACGCGCCGCCTGAGGAGTAACGCCAGATCGCGACCGCTCCAAGCCAGATCAGCAGCAAAAGGAGTCCGATCGAGGGAGACAGACCCAACACCGCCCCTAAGGCCGTCGCCACACCCTTCCCTCCTTTGAAGTTCAGGAATGGTGAGAAGAGATGGCCCAGGATTGTCGAGAGGGCGACGAGCATGATGAACCGTTCATCAGTGAGCCAATACATGGCAGCCCACCCCATCACCCACCCCTTGCCCATGTCGCCAAGGAGCGTGAGCAGACCCGCCTTCTTGCCCGACACGCGCAGCACATTGGTGAAGCCAACGTTCTTGCTCCCGACCGTACGCGGATCGGGTAACCCCATCGCTTTCGACACGACGACGCCGAATGGAATGGCGCCCAGAAGGTAGCCAACCATCACCATCAGAGCCCAGAGAAGGTCTTCGTTCATGGATTAGGAATTAGGAAATGAGTACGGGAGGTGCACAGGCCCAAAGCACTCGCAATCCCCACACAGAATGCTCAAAACGGACGGCCAGCAATGCCGCAGCGAGTAAATAGCTAAGCTCTGAACGATGAACGAACAGTCGTTTTCTTGTTGTAGCTCATCGTTCATCGCTCACCGTTCAGCGTTTTCTAGTTGGCGGACTTTTTCAGCATCCTGCTACAGTCCCTTGGCTACGACCTGCTTCCAGAAGCTCCACACATATTGAGCTCCAGAGACATAGCCAAGCACGACTGATAGATACAGGGTCACAATACCGGCCAGGTGCAGATTTCCCAGACTAGACAAGAACGTGCCCTCGAGAATCAACATCACGATCGCCACGACTTGCAGCGCCATCTTGTACTTGCCCGTCGTCTCAGCTGCGATGACCATGCCTTCGCCTGCGGCTATGGCTCGAATACCGGTGACCGCGACCTCGCGCGCGATGATGAGGATTGCGATCATCGCGCTGATACGATCGATGTTGAGCAGGAGAATCAAGGCGGAGAGGACCAACAACTTATCGGCGATGGGATCGAGCAGCTTTCCGAGTGTGGTCACCTGGCCATTCCGGCGGGCCAGATAGCCATCCAACATATCGGTGACCGCTGCGACGATAAAGACAATGGCCGCGCTCAGTGACCGATCCGGGGTCGGCGTGGCAAAGAGCACCACGAAGACCGGAATCAAGAGGATGCGGGTAAGCGTAATGAAGTTCGGCAGGTTGAGCGATTCCTGCCCGACCGATTTCCAGACTGCCAGCACGCGATTCATTGGCAACCCATTCCCTTGACCGGTTTCAAAAAGAATTATTATAGCGTCACAGAAGGGCCATCCCGCAGGATGCTCAAACAGTTCGTCCAGCAAGGCCGCAGGCGAGTCGAAACCGGAGGCGTACCCTCAGGGGTACGTTGAGGATTTCGATGAGCCGAGAACGAAGCTGGCGAACTGTTTCAGCATCCCGCTACACGATGCCGTGCCTGAGCAAGTCGTGTAAATGCACGACCCCGACGATGCGCTTGGCCGATTCCGCGACGACGAGCGTGGTGATGGAATAGCGCTCCATCATTTCGACCGCCTTGGCAGCCAACTCATCTGGTCCGATCAACTTGGGATGGCGCGAGGCCAAGGCACCGGCAGTGATCTTGGAGAAATCCCCGCCCTGTTGGAGAAACCGCCGCAAGTCTCCGTCTGTAATAATGCCTGCCAATGCGCCGGCGCGATCGACGACCGTGGTCATACCGAGTTTTTTCGCAGACATTTCCAGCAGGGCTGCCGAGGCTGAGACGGTGTCCTTCACTTGCGGGAGCTCCGCGCCGACATGCATGACGTCCCGCACTTTCACCAACAGACGGCGCCCGAGCGTTCCGCCCGGATGAAACTGCGCAAAATCCTGCTCCTTGAATCCGCGCTTCTCCAGTAGGGCCACGGCCAAGGCGTCGCCCATCGCAAGCGTCGCGGTCGTGCTTGCCGTCGGCGCCAATCCCATAGGACAAGCCTCTTCTGCCACGGACACATCTAATGCGACGCCGCTGTTCTTCGCCAGGGTCGAAACCATGCGGCCGACGATCGCCACGACCGGAATGCTCATCCGCTCCATAAAGGGCAAGAGCTGCAGAATCTCCTGCGTCTCTCCGCTGTTTGAAATCGCGATGAGCACATCGCCCCGCGCCAACATACCCAGATCGCCGTGAAGCCCTTCAGCCGGGTGGAGAAAGAAGGAGGGCGTCCCAGTGCTGGCCATCGTGGCGGCGATCTTCTGACCGATCAACCCGGACTTCCCCATGCCAGACACCACGACCTTGCCCTTGCAATCATAGAGCAAGTCCACCGCATCCGAGAAACCACGATCGAGACGCTGCACCATCGCCTGGACGGCACGGGCTTCGATACCCAGCACACGCCGGCCTACTTCAAGGCTGGTTGCGGTCTTCGGCGTCGTGGCTCTGGCGCCTTTCGGTTTGCTTACTTTCGAGGTTGTGACGCGTCGCATATCCGTAGAACCCGTTCTAGCAAAGCTTTGAGCTGATGAAGCGGCACCATGTTGGGCCCGTCCGAGAGGGCTGCGTCGGGATTGGGGTGGACTTCCATGAAGAAGCCGTCGACTCCGGCCCCGGCAGCCGCGCAGGCCAAGGGCTCGACAAATTCGCGCTGGCCGCTGGATTTGGTTCCCCCACCGCCCGGCAACTGCACACTATGGGTAGCATCGAAGACCACCGGATAGCCGAAGCTTCGAAGGACCGGGAAGGACCGCATATCGACGACGAGATTGTTATAGCCGAACGACGAGCCCCGTTCGGTCAGGACGATCCGCTTGTTTCCTGACTCCTCGACTTTTTTGACCGCATTGCCCATTTCTTGCGGCGAGAGGAACTGCCCCTTCTTGACGTTCACCACTTTTCCGGTTTTCGCTGCCGCGATGAGCAAGTCCGTCTGCCGGCAGAGGAACGCGGGAATCTGGAGTACGTCCACGATCTTCCCTGCCTCGGTCGCCTGCTCTTCCGTATGGACGTCCGTCAAGACAGGAAGGCCCAGCTGATCCTTGAC
>JANYAJ010000248.1 GCA_025361385.1 Nitrospira sp. | reverse complement strand
AACCATCGACCATCCCATTCGACGAGGAGCTGCCAGCCGCCAAACAGGCCTACAGGGCTGCCAAAGACATCATTCATCACGCGATGGACGATGTCCGGATGGGCCGCGCGTTGAACATGGAGGCGGTGAGTGAGGTGGTCGGAAGTATGGCCGACAGTATCCTCCGTAGCCCTGATGCGCTCACCAGTTTGAGTCGCGTCAAGCAGTTCGATGAATACACCTTCTTTCATTCCGTCAACACCTCCATCCTGGCCTTGTCGGTCGGAAAGCATCTCGGGTATGGCCGTGAGGCGCTACTTCAACTGGGGACCGGCATGCTGTTGCACGACATCGGGAAAACGCAGATCCCGCTCGAGATATTGAACAAGCCGGGGCGCTATGAGGCCGGCGAGTTCGAGATCATGAAGCATCATGTGCTGCGCGGAGCGGAGATCCTGTCGAATACCACCGGTCTCAGCGATGTCTTTCTGAAACCTACCCTGGAGCATCACGAGCGTGTGGACGGGACCGGGTATCCTCATCGGCGGGTTAAAACAGATCTCAGCCAATTCGGCCTCATTGCTGCGATTGTGGACATCTACGATGCCGTGACGAGCGATCGCTGCTATCACAAAGGGAAGACGCCGCACGATACGCTGCAGCTGCTCTATTTATTGGGGACGAAGGGCCATGTGGATGGCGCGTTGGTTCAGCAGTTCGTCCAGGTCGTGGGGGTCTATCACGTCGGATCCTGCGTGTCGCTCAGCACAGGCGAAACGGCGATCGTGAAGCAAGTTAATCACCACGATCCCCTTCAACCGGTCGTCCTGTTGGTCACGGACGAAGCCGGACATCGGCGATCGTCCGCTCTCGACCTCGACCTGTCCGCGCAGACTCGGAACCCGAAGCGGACGATCGCGTTGATTCTCGATCCAACCACGGTGGGAGTCGATCCCCGCCATTATCTTGACAAGGACCCCACATGACGGAACCGGAGTATGCCCCCTCACGTTCGTCGATTCTCATGGTCGGATTACCCCTCCAGCTGGTGATCGGATCCGGCCAGGGAAAAGTCAACTGCGGATCCACATTGCTGGGCTGGAAAGAGCGGGCCTGGCTGATTTGCGAATGGCCGTTTCATTTCGGGCAAGCCGTTCCCTGCGAAGCGGGCACCAGCTGTCTCGTGCGGTATCTCGTCGACGGCAAGCTCATCGGCTACGAAAGCGAAGTTCGCACCACCCAGACCTCTCCGGTCCCTCTCCTGTATCTTGCGTTCCCTCAAACCGTGGAGGAGATCCACCTTCGTAAGTCTGTGCGCGTACCCAGCAACGAGCCGTTGCTTCTGATACGTGTCGATGGCGGGGGAATGGTTTATGCCGATTCAACCGGGAACCCGACGATGGGCGGCCTCGTACAGGACCTCAGTGTGTCCGGCTGTCGAGTGGTCTTTCAGCAGCCGCATCCCAACTTGCAGCAGGGTTCCAGCGTCAAGTTGGAGTTCGAGTTGATCGGCATCGGACATGTGAGCGATCTCAGTGGCGTGATTAAAAATGTGACTGAACAGGGGACCACCAAGTCCATCGGTATCGAGTTTCGTTTCGACGGGAAGGAATGCATCGAGTATCGCGGATGGGGAGGAACGGTGCAGAAAGCCATCGAGTATGCGGTGCTGCAAAAGGATCATCTGCTCGGCGTGGCGCCTGGTCCGGTATCTTTTGAATCGCCTTAACCAGAGTGCAATTAGATTATAGACGGTGCCCGATAGGCCCTGCGTCATGCGCGGTGGCCCCATACGTCAGATTTGACGGATTTGTCATTTTCCCCCTGTGCCTCTAATCCCATCCTGGAATCATCTTGCCACCCCACCGGTAACTATTGCCTAGCGCGAGAGACTGCGCGTCGGCCATTTCGAGCAAAAGCCCGCAATATCCAGGCACTCCTAGGATATGTCCTGCGGCACGCGAATTGAATTCCTCGTCCATGTCTCTGGCAGGTTGCGGGAACAGGATTGTGTCCGCGAGAGCATCGATGGTCTGGATGTGTGGTCCAAGAGTCGTGTGCCAGGATGCTCAAAAAGGCTGTCCAGCAAGGCCGCAGCCGACGAATGCACCGGAGGCGTAACCTCAGGGCTACGTTGAGGATGCGTTCGAGGCGAGCACGCCGCTGGCGGACTTTTTCAGCATCCTGTTAAGCGGTAACGGCCACGGTTAGGCGAGGTGCTCAAGTTTTGATCCAGCTTGTCGATAGAGTAATCACTCACTGTATGAATGGTGCACGTTGGCAAAAACCGTAGAGAGCTTTTACAGACCGACCCCTGCGAGGCGAGAACTGTTGGCCTTGTGGTCATTGGTGGAAACCGAGCAGATCAGCCAGCAGGAACTGGGCAGACAAATTGGCGTCAGTAGTGCCATGGCGCACAACTACGTACAGGCCTTAGTGGACCATGGCTATGTCATGACGAGCGGTGAGACGAATCGAAGCATGCGATACCTCGTGACGGCTACCGGCCGCACACGTTTAGCGACGTTGATGCGGGAGTATGCGAGTGAGATTGCCCGCATGTATTCGATCGCCAAGACCGAAGTCGAGAAGCGACTCCATCAACTGTGGAAAGAAGGTATCCAGGAGGTCGTGGTCTTCGGGGCTGCGGAGACAGGCGAGTTGATCTATAGCGCCGTGAAATCCACGCCCATGCGCATCGTCGGCTGGGTGGATAACGATGTGGCCAAACATCAGCAACGATTCGGCGATCTGACCGTATGCCCACCCGACACCATTGAATCATGCCGCCCGGACGCGGTGCTCATTGCGTCATCCGGCCAGACGGACGCCATCCATTGGCAGCTTCGTCATCTTTCGAAGAAAGGGATCGCCGTTGTCACGCTCTAACAGGCTCCTCACACATTGTGCGCCACAGTCCTACCGGGCAGGGGTTATCGGGTTGGGCCAGATCGGCAATCTGTTCGATCTGGACCCCAAGCGCAAGGAGATCTGGACCCATACGGGAGCCTATTTGGCGCTGCCCGATGTGTTGCTGGCGGCAGGAGCGGACTCGGATGCCGGACGTCGAAACAGCTTTCAGATCAGGAGCGAGACCGCCAAGGCCTATTCCGATTATCGCGAGATGTTGGACGCCGAACGGTTGGATGTTGTGAGTGTCTGTACGCCGACTGCGCTGCATCATGCAATGGTCCTCGCGGCGGTGCATGCCGGTGTTCGCGCGGTCTTTTGTGAAAAGCCCTTGGCGGCGACGCCGGAACAGGCTGCAGAGATGGTCGAGGTCTGCCAATCCGCCGGGGTCTTGTTGGCCGTCAACCATACGAGGCGTTGGGAGCCGATCTACGTGCAAGCGAAACAGCTGATTCAGGATGGCGCGATCGGTCGCCTTGAAGCGATTGTCGGCCACTACCCCGGAAAAGTCTTCACGATGGGCACACACCTCTTCGATCTCATGCGGTTTTTCGGTGGGGACGTCCAGTGGGTCTGTGGCCAGTCGCCGAACGCGGCGATTGCGCTGGACGAAGAGGGGAGTCTGTCCGGACAACTACAGTTTTGCTCCGGCGCCACTGGCTCCATCATTTCCGGCTGGGACCGGACCAACCATGTATTTGAACTGGATCTCGTCGGCAGCGCCGGCCGACTGCGCCTGTCCGGAGACGGAGCGGCGATGGATCTCTGCCGATTCAAGGAGAGTCCTCGATATTCCGGTTATCGAGAGCTTGCGAAGGACGACGAGATCGGGCTGGTTAGCCAGGAGACCCAACCTTTCGCGAGCCGGCTTGTGACCGCGATGCGCGATGTCATCGACTGTATCGGCAATGGGCAACGACCGGCATGCAGCGGGCTGGACGGCCTTGCGGCGGTGGATATTGCCTGCGCGCTCCGCGAATCGGTGGCACATGGAAACAGCCGCGTGGAGTTGCCTCTGGTGAGCTCAGTATCGGCCTGTCGAACCTAAGGAGGAGAAACACGTGAAGAGTACAGCAACCGCCACCAAGTTAGCGCTCCTGGGAGGGACGCCGGTCCGCAGCAAGCCCTTTCCTCCATATCCCACCATCGGGGATGAGGAAAAAAAAGCGGTGATGGAGGTCATGGATTCAGGACACCTGTCGAGCTTCTCTGCCAGCCGGCAGGGGTTCTTAGGCGGTGAACGGGTACAAGCCTTCGAGGCGGCCTTCGCGGCCTATCATGCCATGACCTTTGGCGTCGCCTTCAACTCGGCGACATCCGGTCTGCATGCCGCCGTCGCGGCCTGTGGGGCCGGTCCCGGCGATGAAGTCATCGTGCCGCCCTATACGTTTACGGCTACCGCGACTGCGGTGTTGCACCACAATGCCATTCCCGTGTTTGCCGATGTCGATCCGGTCACGTTTTGTCTGGACCCCCGCTCGTTCGAAGCGGCGATCACGCCGCGCACGAAAGCCGTCATTCCCGTGCATCTGCTCGGCCATCCGGCGGAGATGGACCAGATCATAGCGATCGCGCGCAAGCACAAGCTGAAAGTGATCGAGGATTGTGCACAGGCGCCCGGGGCGAAGTACAAGGGCCGCCTGGTCGGTACCATGGGGGATTGCGCCGTGTTCAGCTTTCAGGAAAGCAAGAACATGATGACTGGCGAAGGTGGAATGCTCATCACGAACGATCCTGAATTGGCCGAACAGTCGCGCATGGTGCGGAACCATGGAGAGACCGTGATTGCCGGGGAGGCCCGCAAATATCTGGCGCAGACGATCGGTTGGAATTATCGGATGACTGAAATCGAGGCGGCGATCGGGCTAGTTCAATTAAAGAAGCTGGATGGCCTGAACGACCATCGGCGGATGTTGGCCCGTTATCTGCTCGATCGGCTTCCGTCTGTGCCGGGCCTCCGATATCCGGTCGAACCGTCACAGGCCCATCACGTCTATCACGTATTCGGCATGACCTACGATGAGAAGCAGATCGGCATTCCCCGGCAGCGATTTATCCAGGCGCTCGTGGCCGAAGGTATTCCTGCAGGGACCGGTTATCCCAGGCCGCTCTATCATAATCCGTTGTTCCAAGAGCGGATGGCCTATGGCAAACAGGGCTGCCCCTTTACCTGCCATCTCTACCAAGGGACCGTGTCGTATGCCAAGGGGCTCTGTCCCGTCGCCGAAGACCTCTGTGCCCAATCGGCGCTCTGGACCTTCGTCGTTCGTCCGCCCGCGACGACTGCGGACATGGACGATATCATCCATGCGTTTGAGAAAGTGGTCGAATCCATCCCCGAACTGAAGGAGTAGAGTCATGAAACGACGATCTAGCGAATCACAGGGAGTGATCGGTGTCATCCATGCGCGCGGTGGCTCAAAACGCATTCCGTTGAAGAACATCAAGATGCTCGCCGGGCGGCCACTGATTTCTTACATGGTGGAGGCCGCGGTCGAGAGCCGGTTGCTCGATCGTGTGATCGTCTCGACGGACCATCCGGAGATTGCGCGAATCGCGCGCGAGTACGGGGCGG